>CAYUSM010000006.1:0-46402 GCA_964447345.1 uncultured Sulfitobacter sp.
GGCACCGCGCTCAGCCATATCTACATGAGCTCTTTTGCGCAGCTGATCCTCGTCATCCTCGTGTTGGGAGCCACCGGCAAACTTGCACGTCTCGACCTGCTCCTGCTCACCGGCATGATCGGCCTGATCCTGACCTTTGTCGTCTGGCAACTGCTGCCCAACTTCTCCATGGGCATCCACTATCCCATCCCGGCAGAGGCTGAGCAGGCGATCCGTCTGATCACGGACACCGCCTATGGCGCGCGATTGAAGGACGCAGCCCTGAACGGTATTCCCGTCATCGCGAACGAGGGCATGATGGGCGTGGTGGCCTTCCCCTCCTACCACACAGTCATGGCCTGTCTGGTGGTTTGGTTCCTGTTCCGGACTTTTGCCTTCTGGCCTGCGGTGCTGATCAACATCCCGATGATCCCGGCCATCCACATCCACGGCGCACATCACATCCTTGATTTCGTAGGCGGCGTCGCGATCTTCTTTGCAGCGCTCTGGCTTTCGGCGCTTCTGCTCAACCTGCGCTTTGGGATGCCACGGCGCACAGGTGCCATTGCAGAATGATCAGGGGTCCAAGGTCGATTGGATCATTATTGACAACGGCGGTGTTCCAGGTAGCGTGATCTCCATCACTGCGAGGACCTGCGCATCATGAAAACCGTCGACAAGGCACTGTCGGTACTCGATCAGTTCTCGGCCTCACAAACGGAAATCGGGTTGAGCGAGCTGTCGCGGATGGCGGGCCTTGACAAGGCGGCGACGCGGCGATTGTTGGTGGCGCTCTCCAAACATGACTTCATCGAACAGGTCGAAGAGACCCGTAAGTATCGGCTGGGACCGGGGTTCTTAAGGCTTGCGCGCATTCGGGAGACCACCGTGCCAGTCAGCAGTGCCGCGCAAGAGGTGGCGGACTGGTTGGCAGCTGAGACCAACGAGACCGCACATCTGAGCATCCCCGGGCAATACGGGATGACAAGCATTGCCCATCGCCTGCCCAACCGCGCGCGGGTTGTGAACATCGAGCCCGCGCAAATCCTGCTTTATCATGCGACGGCGTCGGGGCTGATCTTTCTGGCTTTCGCCACACCGGAAACCGCTGAGCGCGCGTTCAAGATCAAGCGCGAGAAACTGACCAGCGCGACAATTACGTCCAAACCGGCCCTGCAAAAAGCGCTGAAGCAGTTTCGCGCGCAGGGTTATTCGCAGACGCACAACACCTTTGAGGACGATGTAGCCAGCATCGCCATGCCCTTCTTTTGCGGCGAAGGTGACCCGACCGGAACCATCGCGCTTGCCCTGCCAAAGGCGGACATGACGGAAGACCGGCGCGACGCGCTGTTGCCTTTGCTAAAAGAGGCCGTGCAGCGCATTGAAAAGGCGCTGACAGGCTTTTGATCTGTGAAGCGACCAGCGGCTAGAGCTTGATCCAGGCCGTTTTCAGATCGACGTATTTATCGAGCGCATGCAGGGACTTGTCGTGACCATTGCCCGACTGCTTGACCCCGCCCAATGGGACAGTCACATCCGGCCCGCCGTAGGTATTCACATGCACCACGCCGGTTCGCATCTCGCGCACCATCCGGTGCGCGCGCGACAGATCAGCCGTCCAGACGCCACCGGCCAGCCCGTAATCCGTCCCATTTGCGAGGGCGATGGCCTCTGCCTCATCCCCAAAGGCGGTAACGGCCACAACGGGGCCAAAGACTTCCTTTTGCACGATGCTGTGTTCAGGTTTGGCACCCGTGATGATCGTGGGTTCCATGTAGTAGCCGCCCGTGTCGTCAAGAATGCGCGCACCGCCGTGGTAGAGCGTTCCGCCCTCTGACTGCGCCGTCTCAACGAACTGCAGGTTCCGGGCAAGCTGGGGGGCGTTGTTGATCGCCCCGGCGTTTGTGGTCAGATCAAGCGGGTCGCCCACTTTCATGGCCGCAGCCGCCGCGGCCAATTCTGCCACAAACTCATCATGGATCGATTGCTCAACCAGCAAACGGGAACCCGCCACACAGACCTGACCGGAATTGCGGAAGATGCCCGCCGCGCTCACCTTGGCGGCTTCCGTGAGGTCTTTGGCGTCGGCAAAGACAACGTTTGCCGACTTCCCACCCAACTCCAGGTAGCAGCGTTTGAGATTGGAGGCGGCAGCCCCCTGTAAAAGTCGCCTGCCTGTCGCACCAGAACCGGTAAAGACGATGACATCGACGTCCATCGAGCGCGAGAGCGCCTCGCCCACAACACTGCCTGCGCCGGTGACCACGTTCAGCACGCCTGGCGGCAGGCCCGCTTCGAGGGCCAGCTCCGCCATGCGGATCAGCGTGAGAGAGGCGGTTTCCGAAGGTTTGAGCACCACGGAATTGCCCGCCGCCAAGGCAGGCCCCAGCTTCCATGCCCCGATCATCAAGGGGAAGTTCCACGGGATGATGGCCGCGACAACTCCGACAGGTTCGCGATGGATCAGACCCATCACATCGTCGCCGGTCGGCGCGATCTCCCCATAGATCTTGTCAATTGCCTCAGCATAGTATCGCAACGTGCCGATTGCAGAGCCGGGTTCCGCCTTCAGCGCCATGCCGATCTCTGTCCCGTTGTTGCGGACGCCCATGACAGCCAGATCAAGCATCTCCGCTTCCATGAGGTCGGCCCATTTCAACAGAACCTTCTTGCGCGCCGCTGGCGGCATGCCGCGCCAGCGCTTGTCCTCAAATGCTTGGCGCGCGGCGGCTATGGCGCGGTCCGTATCCTCTTTGGTGCCTGCTGCGGTGGTCGTCAAAACCGATCCGTCCAGCGGCGAGATCACCTCATCCACCTCGCCCGAGGCGCTTGGGCTTTCTTTGCCATCAATGAGAAGCCCGCGCGCAGACAGCGGCTTGTGGCGCAGGGCGTCGATCTGGGATTGGTCTGTCACAGCACTCTACCTTTGTTGTGTGTCATGCAGGTCATGGTCGATGTCAGCCTCGGCCAGACGGGCCTTGTGCTCTTTGTGCAGGGTGCGGAAGTGCGCGAGGATCACCAGCACGATCATAACCGCGAGGATCGCCGCAATTGGCCGCTCCACGAAATCAAGCGGCGTTTTCACCCGGATCATGGCGGAGCGCAGCTTTACCTCCATGATCCCGCCCAGAACCATGCCCAGGACGATTGGGACAACCGGCAGGTTGAGCCGCTTCAGGATGAGGCCCAGAACGCCGAAACCAGCGGCAATCGCACAATCTACTATTGAGTTGCGCAGCGAGTAGACGCCGACAAAGCTCAGGACCAGAATAACCATGCCCAGAAAACGCGTTGGGATCTGGATGATCCGTGTGAGCAGGTTGGTGGAGAACATCAGGAACACGATGACGATCACATTGAGCAGCAGCATCGCGATGTAGAGCGCATAGACGAAATCCAGCTGGTTCTGAAACAGTTGCGGACCGGGGATCACGTTGTGGACGTAGAAGACCGACAACATCATCGCCGTCAGCGCCTCGCCCGGAATGCCCAGAGCGAGCAGCGGGATCATCGCCGCAGCGGGCACGGCGTTATTGGCAGCCTCTGAGGCGATGAGACCCTCGGGCGAGCCTTCTCCGAATTGCTCGGGCGTGGCAGAGGTCTTGCGGGCGTAGGTATAGGACAGAAACTGCGCGGTGAATTCGCCCACGCCGGGGATCATGCCCATCAAGACCCCGAAACTTCCTGCGACGGTGGCGACGCGTTTGTAGACCCATGTCTCCCTCATTGCGCCAAGGATTGACCCCTGCACCGGTTGCGGGCGCGGCGCGTCGTCCTTGTCTGTCAGAAGCAAGAACGACTGGCTCAGCGCAAAGAGGCCCAGCACCACGACGATCAAGTCAAAGCCACCCGTCAGCCAGGTCTGCTCGAATGTCATACGCTGGTTGTACTTCACATCCAGCCCTACCGTGTGCAGCAATATCCCGAACGCGGCGAGCATGCCTGCGGCAAAGACCTGCCCCCGATGCGCCAGAACGACGAGTACAATGCCCAGCAGGGCCGCAAGGAAAATCTCGCGACTGCCAAAGTGCGGGGCGATCCAGGCCAGTACCGGAGAAAGCAGGATGAGGCAGATGATGCCAAAGACACCGCCCCAGAAGGATGCAGAATAGGCAAGCGCCAGAGCGCGTTGTGCCTGCCCCCGCTTCGTCATGGGATAACCGTCGTAAGTCGTCAGCGCATTGACCGCCGTGCCCGGCGTGTTGATCAGGATCGCGGGCAAGGCCCCGCCGTACATGGACGAGCCATAGATGCCCAGCAACACGGTCAGCCCGACAATCGGGTCCAGCGAAAAGGTGGCAGGCAAAAGAATGGCAATGGCCACCGCCGCTCCGACACCGGGCACGGCCCCGATGATCACGCCACCGATCGAGCCGACCATGAGCGCCGCCACCACGTCCCAACGCATCAAGAGCGCGGCACCGGCCAAAACTGTCTCCATCGTCCGGCTCCTAGAAGTAGGTCAGCATGAAGGACCGCATCGCGGTCGGCAGCATTTCATAAAGTGCACCGCCAGGTACTTTGACCTGCAAGAACGATTTAAAGATCACAACGACCACCACGCCAAAGCCCGCAGCCGCCAGCAAAACCTTTGCGTCCCGGTAGCCAAGCCGCAGTGCCAGCACGACTGCGAACCCCACGGTTGACGGCAGGTATCCAAGCTGCGGCACGATGATCACGTAGATCATGAACCATCCCGCGTACTCCAATGACCGGAACCAGAACCCCACCTCGCGCCAGCGCCCCTCAAGGGCCGGTGAGACAAGGCTGGAGATCAGATGCAACGCAGAAAAGATCAGCATCGCAATGACCGCCGCGTAGGGCCAGAAGGCGGGCTGCGCAAATAGCTTGGTGTTGCTGTTCCAGGTTGTCTGCGAGCTCAGACTGAAGACCAGCACAATGCTGAAGCCCAGAAACAGAATGCTGAAGACCAGATCACCCGGCCGTCTGTAGCGCTTGAACAAGTCCTGAAGCGTTCTGGCTTTGATCATCGGTCCCTCCCCGTCCGGACGTGATCTTCAGGTCAGAGGCGGACGCTGGTGGTCCGCCTCTGGCATTGGTCTCAATCCAAAATGGAGGCTCACTCAAGCATCGCGTTGATATTGGCAAGCGCCGCTGTGTCCGCTTCAATCTGTTTGACCGTGTCAGCGGCATCCTGCCAGTAGACCAGCGCGCCGGTCTCTTCCATGTACTTCTTCGCCCGGTCGGACGTCATGGTTTCCTTGGCAACCGAGATGATCTTTTCGCGCACATCGGCAGGTGTGTCCTTGTGCACGAAAAGCCCGTTCCACAGCGCCAACTCCAGCGAGGGATCGAGTTCTCCGACCGTGGGCGTATCCGGCGTGAGGCCGATGCGTTCGCCGCCGACGGAGGCCAGCACTTTCACATCATCAAGACAGGGCAGGATCAGCTGCAGTGTCGTGTTCATCACGTCCACATCACCGGAGGCCAGCGTGTTGCAGTCCAGCATGTCAAAGGCCGCGTCCGCAGCAAAGGAGAACCCCTTTTGCTTGGCCAGTGCCATCGTCACTTTCGTCGGGATCAATGGCGCGCCGAAGTGACCCAGGACCACGTCGTTGTCCTGTGCATAGCTTGCCAGCTCATCCACCGATCCATAGGGCGCGTTGCCGCCCGCGACGATGACAAACGGATAAGTCAGAAAGGCGCCAAGTGGCTCGAAAGGGTTGGGGTTCAACTCCGGAATGCCAATATTCGGCCCGATGATCGGCACCGCCAGAATGAAGGAGCCTACCGTGTAGCCATCCGCCGGGGCCTTCGCGACCTCGACCGCGCCGGGGAACGGACCGCCGCCGCCACCAGGTTTGTTCACCACCGCGGCAGGAACGCCGTACTTGGCCTGAAAGTCCTCTGCAATCATCCGCGTCAGAACATCCTCTGAATCGCCCGGCGGCCAGGGAACCACGAATTCAACAGGTTTTTCCGGATATTCCGCTACAGCGAATGTGGGTGAGAAGGCGGCCAGCGCAAGCGCTGCCGCGGTGAGCGTTTTCTTCATTTTTGTCTCCCTGGCAATCGGTGCGTTATTTGCACCGGTGGTATAAAATATATTGATCGTCAAAACGACATCTGTCAACAATGTCGGCAGGTGCGCTGCCACCTTCATGCGGCAGGTGTCTTGCGCATGAATGAGTTTTGATTCGACGGAGACCGGATAAGTGGCTGATCCTGATAGGTTATCGCACCAAGACGGCTGCCCCGACCCGATTGTCACCGTTGTACGGGTGGGAAAGCGAAACGCGGCAGCGACAGCCCGGAATAGAGCGCTTGCCCGAATCGCGCAGCCCGCAAAGGCACGTATTTGATGAAGAGGATACCAAGATGAAAGACGGCAATTTCCTGAAGGAAAACAACGCCCGCCACATGTGGCATCCCATGACCCATCCGGCTGACAGCCTGGCCAACCCGCCCAAGATCATCACCGGCGGCAAAGGGGTGCGCATCGTGGATGTGGACGGGTTTGAGACCATCGACGCCGTCGGCGGCCTTTGGAACGTCAACCTTGGATATTCCTGCGCACCGGTGAAAGAGGCGATTGCCGCGCAGTTGGATCAACTCCCCTACTACTCGACCTTTCGGGGGACTTCGAACGATGCGGTGATTGAGTTGAGCTATCTGCTGCGGGAGTTTTTCGCCCCCGACGGGCTGAGCCGCGCCTTCTTTACCTCTGGCGGATCGGACGGGATCGACATCGCGCTGCGCTTGGCACGGCAGTACCACAAGGTGCGCGGTGAGGCCGGGCGGACAAAGTTCCTCAGCCTTAAGAAAGGGTACCACGGCACCCACTTCGGCGGCGCGTCCGTGAACGGCAACTCGAACTTCCGCACGCAGTATGAACCTCTGCTGCCAGGCTGTTTCCACATCCCCGCCCCTTACACCTACCGCAATCCCTTCAATGAAACGGACCCCGAGAAGCTGGCGCAGCTGTGTCTTGCTGCTTTGGAGGACGAGATCAACTTTCAGGGTGCTGGCACGATTGCGGCATTCATCATGGAGCCCGTTTTGGGCGCAGGCGGTGTGATCCCGCCCCACGCCAGTTTCATGCCGGGCGTCCGTGAGATTTGCGACCGCAATGGCATCCTGCTGATCGCGGATGAGGTGATCACGGCCTATGGCCGCACGGGATCCTGGTCCGGCTCGCGCCACTGGGGGGTGAAGCCCGATTTCGCTGTGACGGCCAAGGCCATCACCAACGGCTACTTCCCCTTCGGCGCAGTGATGATCACCGATCATGTGGCCGAAACATTTGAACAGGACGAGACGGGGCGGGCCAATGTCGCCTCCGGCTATACCTATTCCGGCCATCCGGTTGGTGCGGCAGCGGCCATTGCCTGCCTTGAGGAAACCCAGCGCCTGAAGGTTCATGAAAATGCGGCCGCGCGCGGGGACGAGATGATGGCGGGCCTTGAGGCGCTCAAGGACAAATACGATATCGTCGGCGATGTCCGCGGCGGCGAAGGTTTGATGAGCGCGATGGAGCTGGTCTCTGACCGCACCAAGAAAACGCCCCTCGATGCAGGCGCCATCAAGCGCGTCTTCGCGGCAACCCATGCGGCAGGGGTGATGGTCCGCGTCTCTGGCCCCAACCTGATCCTGTCACCGCCTTTGGTGCTGACGGCCGAGGATGTGCAAGCGATCCTTTCGGCACTGGACGCCGGGCTCAGCGCCGCCTGAGGCCCTTCAGCGTGACCCCTTCCCTGCCTTCACACGCTCCTGTGGTGATCATCGGCGGCGGCATCACCGGGATGTCGACGCTCTATCATCTGGCGCATAGGGGTGTGCCCGCCGTTCTGCTAGAACGGCGCAAGATCGCCTCGGGGACGACGTGGCATGCAGCAGGCATCGTGGGACAGTTGCGCGACAGCGCGGCTCAAACCGAGCTTGGCAAATACACAGCCAGCCTCTTTCGGACGCTGGAAGAGGAGACCGGGCAGGCCACCGGCTACAAACAGAATGGCACGATCAACATCGCACTCAGCGACCTGCGGCACGAACAGTTGCTGCGCAGCCATGATCACGCCGCCCGCATGGGCATTCCAAGCCAGATGATGTCACCCCAGGAGGTTGGCGCCCATTGGCCCGCGCTGGTGCTGGACGATGTGCGGTCGGGCTTCTTTGTGCCTTCGAACGGTCAGGTGAACGCGATGGATGTCACAATTGCCCTGTCCAAAGGCGCACGCCAGCAGGGCGCGCAGGTGTTTGAAAGCACCAAGGTGGAGCACCTTGACCTGCGCGACGGAAAGGTCACCGGCGTGACCACCAACCAAGGCACCATTGCCACGGACACCGTCCTGCTGGCGGGTGGCATGTGGTCCCACCTCTTTGCCAAGGCGCATGGCATTACCCTACCCCTGCATGCGGCAGAGCACTTCTATGTCGTCACGGAACCGGTGGAAGGGCTGCCCGCCGACCAACCGATCCTCAACATCAGTGAAGAGCGGAACTACTGGAAAGAGGACGCAGGCAAAATCCTCATCGGTGGATTTGAGGCACAGGGCAAGGCTTGGGCGCGCGAGGGCATTCCCGAGGATTTTGAGTTCGACGAACTGCCCTTCGACATGGACCACGTGGAGGATGATCTGATGCGCATGTTCGCGCGGATGCCGTCACTTGAGACCCTTGGCATTCAGACGTTCTTTAACGGCCCCGAAAGCTTCACGCCCGACGGACGACCCTATCTTGGGCCCGCGCCCGAGCTGAACGGCGTCTATCTGGCCGCAGGCATGAACTCCAACGGCATCCTCAATTCAGGGGGTGTCGGCCTGACCATGGCCGAATGGATCATCGACGGACGCCCCTCACGGTCCATGGCGCCCTTGCTTGCAGCCCGCGCGCATCCCTTTCAGTCCAATACCCGCTACAATCAGGAACGCGCAGCCGAAAGCGTGGGGTTTCACTATGGCCTGCATTGGCCTGGCCGCCAGGTGCATTCCGCGCGCGGTCTGCGTCGGGTGCCACTGCACCATGCGCTTCGGACCGCCGGTGCGGTGATGGCTGAGCGGATCGGCTGGGAGGTGCCGATGTACTATGATCCGGCCAATCCGACGTGGTCAGACGCGGCGTCGCTTGGCTGGAAACCCTGGTCCGGAAAAGTGCGCGAGGAATGTCTGGCCGCACGTGATGCCGCCGTTCTTTTGGACCAATCGATGTATGCAAAGATCATCGTGCAAGGTCCGGATGCGGTGCGCGCGCTCAATCGCGTCTGCGGCGCAGAGATGGACGTGCCGGAAGGTACCAGCGTCTACACGCAATTCCTGAACGAGATTGGCGGGATTGAGGCGGATGTGACCGTGACCCGGATCGCGATGAACGCCTTTATGGTGGTCACCGGCCATCCCAGCCAGATGCGCGACCAGCATTGGATCAAGGCCAACGCCGATCCCGCATGGCGCTTTGAGGTTTTCGATGCGACCTCGGCCTATGGGATGCTGACGGTCCACGGACCCAAATCCCGAGCGATTCTGCAGGCGCTCAGCAACGACGATCTATCGAACACTGCTTTTCCATTTGGCGCAGCACGGGAGATCGACATCGCCCATGCCCGCGCCTGGACCATCAGGCGGTCCTTTCTGGGCGAATTGGGGTTCGAGCTGATCTTTGCCACTGAGTTCTCGGAGCATATCTACGAAGCGCTGCAAGAGGCGGGTGCACCCTTTGGGCTGCGTCACATGGGCATGTTCGCAATGAACGCCTGCCGCCTGGAAAAAGGTTTCCGCCACTTTGGTCATGACATAGGCGAAGACGATACGCCCTTTGAGACCGGTCTGGGCTTTGCCGTCGACCTTGATAAGGAGGTCGATTTTCTGGGCAAGCGCCCCCTTGCTGCCCAAAAGGCCAAAGAAGGACCCAGCTATCGGCATCGCCTGATCTCCATCCGCGTGCCCGGTCTGACGGCTGAGGACGGACCCTATCTCATCCACAACGAACCTGTCTGGAAGGCCGGAGAGATCGTTGGCCATGTGACGTCTGGGGACTGGGGTTTCAGACTTGATGCCATGGTGGGCCTGGCCGCCATCGAAAAGGCAGGTGGCGCATCAAAAGCCTGGATTGATGAAGGCGGATTTGAAGTCCAGATCGCCGGGGTGTTCTATCCAATCGACGCGCAATTGGGGCCGTTCTACGACCCCAATGGTGAGATCATGCGCAGCTAACCAACGTGAGGGAGACAGACTGACATGGCCGACAAGACAATCCTCGTTATAGGCACCTACGACACCAAAAACGATGAGCTGGCCTATATGGTCGAGCGTATCACCGCGATGGGCGGCGGCGCGCTCAGCATGGACATCTCGGTGCTGGGTGATCCCGAGGAGCCAACGGATATCTCCAAACATCAAGTGGCTGAGGCAGGCGGCAGCTCCATTCAGGACGCCATCGACAGCGGCGACGAAAATACCGCCATGCAGATCATGGCGCGGGGTGCCTGCGCCCTGGCGCGCAAACTTCACAACGAAGGCCGCTTTGATGGCGTTGTCATTCTGGGCGGGACCATGGGGACAGATGCCGCGCTCGACATCTGTCAGGCTTTGCCATTGGGTGTGCCGAAGTACGTGGTCTCAACCGTCTCCTTTTCGCCTCTGATCGAACCGGCGCGCCTTTCCGCAGACATCCAGATGATCCTCTGGGCCGGAGGCCTCTACGGCCTGAATGCAGTTTGCAAATCCTCACTCAGCCAAGCCGCAGGTGCTGTTCTGGGCGCTGCCCGGGCCGTAGAGCCCCCACAGAAAGACAGGCCCACCGTCGGGATGACCTCGCTTGGCTCTTCTTGCCTGACTTACATGAAAGCGCTGAAACCCGCGCTGGAAGAACGCGGCTTTGATGTGGCGATCTTTCACGCAACAGGCATGGGCGGCATGGCCTATGAGAGCATCGCGCGCGAGGGTGGTTTTGCCTGCGTAATGGATTTTGCCCTGCCCGAACTTGGCAACCTTTTGGCCGGGTCCGTCATCAATGCGGGCGAAGACAGGATGCTGAACGCAGGTGCTGCAGGCATTCCGCAGATCGTGGCCCCGGGATGTCTTGACCTTATTGATTTTGCGGGATGGCAGGACATCCCAGAACAATACCAGGACCGGCCCTTTCACGCCCACAACCGCCTGATCAAATCCTCCGGCCTCAACGCGGACGAACGCCGCGAAACCGCCCGCGAGATTGCCAAACGGCTCAAGGCATCAGAGGCGCCCGCCCATGTCATTCTGACAAATCAGGGGATCGAGGAATGGGACCGCCCTGGCGGTGAGGCACATGATCCCGAGGCATTTGCCGCCTTCTGCGATGAAATGCGCCAGCAAATGACCGATCCGCTCCTCTTTACGGAACTCGACTGCCACATCAACGATCAGGCCTTTGTTGATCAGGCGCTGGCGATTTTCGATGGCTGGATTGCGGATGGTACGATCAAGGTGGCGGTGTCTTAGATGGCTGCGGGGACAGCAACACGGGATACGCGGTACGACATATTGTTCGAGCCGGTGAAGATCGGGCCCGTTACCGCGCCCAACAGATTTTTCGCAGCGCCTCACGCGACCGGGCACAGCCCGCTGATGCCCAACGGGTCGATCGGGATGCGCGAGATGAAGGCCGAGGGCGGTTGGGGCACCGTCTGCATGCAGCTGGCCGAGATCGATGCGACCTCGGATATCTCGAACCTGCCGATGGAAAGGTTCTGGGATGACACGGATGTCAAATCACACGCTTTGATGGTCGAACGGGTCAAGGCGCATGGTGCGCTGACCGCGATTGAGCTGGGCCACACCGGCATTCGCGCGCGCAACATGGACAGCGGCACTCCCGTGCTCGGCCCCTCTTCCATGCGCATTCTCAAGCCGCAGAACCCCATACAGTGCAAGGCCATGGACCTTGATGACATCCGTGCCTTTCGTGAAAGCCACAAGCGTGCGGTTCATCGCGCCAAGGCGGCAGGCTATGACATGGTCTATGTCTATGCGGCCCATGATGCGGCCCTTGTCTGGCACTTCCTCAATCCGATCTACAACCGGCGCAGCGACGCATATGGTGGCCGTTTCGAGAACCGGCTGCGGCTGCTGCGCGAGGTACTTGAAGATACAATGGAAGCCGCGGCAGGCGAGGTCGCCGTTGCTGTCCGCATCCCTGCGCATGACTTCAAGTCGGGCAGCCCGCTGACCTATGACAACGAGGCGCGCGCTGTGATCGAAGCGCTGGCGGAAATTCCGGACCTTTGGGACGTGAACGTTGCAGGCTGGCCAAGAGACAGCGGCACATCGCGTTTTGACGACGAAGGCCATCAGGAGAAATATACCGGATACGTCAAAACCATCACCTCCAAACCAGTGGTGGGTGTCGGACGCTATACATCCGTCGATGCCATGGCCGGGCTTATCAAGAAAGGCGTCTTCGACCTGATCGGTGCCGCCCGCCCCTCCATCGCCGATCCCTTCCTGCCCAACAAGGTGCGGGAGGGTCGCATTGACGACATCCGCGAATGCATCGGGTGCAACATCTGCGTCGCATCAGATGCGTATTCAGTGCCGCTGATGTGCACGCAGAATCCCACGATCAGCCAGGAATGGCGGCGCGGCTGGCATCCGGAGGTCATCCCCAGTGCGCCGAAGCCTGAGCGTAGCCTGATCATCGGCTCCGGTCCGGCAGGGCTGGAATGCGCACTGACCCTTGCCCGCGCAGGACATGAGGTCACGGTCGCTGAGAAAGCACCGGCGTTCGGTGGTCGCGTGCTGAAGGAAAGCGCGCTTGGCGGTCTCTCTGCCTGGGGCCGGGTCAAAGACCATCGGCTCTATCAGCTTCAGCAGATGGGTAAGGTCGCGCTTTATGCGGAAAGCGAGATTGGACCGGAAGACGTCGCTGAGTTCGAGGCTGACAATATCATCCTCGCGACGGGTGCAAGGTGGTCTAAAGACGGCGCTGGTGCCACCACCTTCACTGCCCTGCCCGGGTTCGCTGACCATGCGCTCACTCCGGACGACATCATGGCGGGGTGTGACCTGATTGGCCCGGTGGTGATCTACGACGACGATCACTATTATATGGGCAATGTCTTGGCTGCCCACCTCGCGGCTCAGGGCCACGAAGTGCATCTGGTGTGCCCGCTGCCTTCGATTGCGGAGTGGATGGGCTACACACTCGAAAGCCCGCGTGTCCTGGAGCAGATGGTGGCGTTAGGCGTCCATATGCACCCCAACACAACCGTCAAGGCCTGGACCGGGGCGGCATTGCAGGTCACCCGCAGCGATACCAGCGCGCGCCTGCCTGACATCGTCGGGCAAACGTTGGTCGCGGTCGGGATGCGCATCCCGAATGACGCGCTCTACCATTCGCTCAAGGCCATGCCAGACCTTGCCCCTCGCGTAAGTGCAATTGGTGACTGCGTCGCGCCCGGGATCATTCAGGCCGCGGTCTTCTCTGGCCATACCGAAGCGCGACGGTTGCTGAGCGGTTTGTCGGAAGGCAGCCCCTTCAAGCGCGAAACGCCAGTTCTGTTCGATTAGATCAGCGGCACCACGCCTAGGCAAACCTCTGGAATGATCGGCATAACCCTAGCAGAAAGCAGCAAGATTCAGCCGCTTAACCGATTGCGAGATAATTCTGACTAAATCAGTAAATTACTCTCTTGCAAATTCCGACTATTTCACTCAACTTAATCTCACAGCCAGCCGCCTGAGTCTTCGGCCAGCCAGTCTCCCGCCACCTCGAACGGAGTGTGACCATGAGAAATGCTGAGAAAAATGTACCCCTTGAACGACAGGACGTGCGTGAAGTCCTGCTGGCCGCAGCGTCGCTGGGGCTACCGCAGATATTCAACGTGGAATGGCTGATTGACCGCGCCGAGCGCGGCGAATGGGGTGGTGTCTGGTGGTAAGCGTGGCCAAAGAGACCCCTGCCCGCCCAGCAGAGAACCTGCCGATTTACGAGGCAACCGACCTGACCAAGGGCGGAGACCTTGCGCGCATCAAACTTCAGGATCAGCTTTACACCCTCCGGATCACCCGGGCGGGCAAGCTGATACTGACGAAATGAACGCGATACCGCGACATCGCGGCGGTGCGCCCGTGGGTTATGTGGCCGAGCTTGGCCCGATAGAGGCCGGGGCGGTACTCTATCTGCGGCTCTGGTGCGACGGGCCAGACGCTCAGGCGCAGGTCAAACGCGACTTTGCCATTGCTCTGGGGGCAGAGACGGCTGAGAAGGCCGTCAATTCCCTTGCCTCCCTCTGCGACCTGTGTGTCCGCCATGGCCGAAGACCGTTGATGCGCCACCATGTCGCCTGCAAATGCCTCGGCGCGGACGAATCCTGCTTTGCCAATTTCATCGGCTACGCGGGCGATGGTGACCGCGAAGACGCGCTTCTGATCGCCACCACCATGGTGCGCCCCGATGTGGCCCCGCTGCTGGTCGGTCTTGCACAGGATGTGAGCTTTGCCCTTCGGCGCATGGCGGGCAAGGCAGCTGCCCCGACACCCCATCGAACAAAGTTTCATTGAACAAAGGACTGCATCTGATGAAGACCCTCACCCTCGCTACGCAGGCGCTGGCCCTCGGCCTTGGCACCGCAGCAATGGCGGGCGAAAACGTCACAAAGGCGGCTGTGCTGGACAATTACGCCGACATGGCAGAAGCCAAGTATGGCGACAGCCTGCTGTCGGCCCAGCGCCTGCAAACTGCCGTCGACAAGTTGCTGGACGACCCGTCTGCCGCCGCACTGGAAGCCGCAAAAAGCGCCTGGTTGGCCGCGCGTGTCCCTTACCAACAGTCAGAGGTCTTTCGGTTCGGAAACCCCATCGTTGATGACTGGGAAGGCAAGGTGAACGCCTGGCCACTGGATGAAGGCCTGATTGACTATGTGGACGCATCCTATGGCGGTCCAACAGATGAAAACGAAGCGGCAGTGCTTAATGTGATCGCCAATGCCAGTTTCACCCTTTCCGGCGCAGAGGTGGACGCCTCAGAAATCACCCCCGCCCTTTTGGAAGAAACCCTGCAGGAAGCGGATGGCGTCGAAGCCAACGTTGCCACCGGCTATCACGCCATTGAGTTTCTTCTTTGGGGCCAGGACCTGAATGGCCATGGTGCAGGTGCGGGCAATAGGCCCTGGACGGATTATGCCAAGGGCGACGCCTGCACGGGCGGGAACTGTGAACGCCGGAGCGAATACCTTAGCGCCGCGACGGACCTGCTGATCACGGATCTGGAATGGATCGTGTCGCAATGGGCCGAAGGGGGAGAGGCCCGCACGGCTGTCATGGCAGATGAAGATGCCGGGATTGCGGCCATGCTCACCGGCATGGGGTCGCTGTCTTACGGTGAGACTGCCGGTGAACGCATGCGCCTTGGCGTCATGCTCAATGATCCGGAGGAAGAGCATTCCTGCTTTGCGGACAACACCCACAACGACCACTTCTACAACGGGGTGGGCATCCAGTCGGTTTACCTTGGCAGCTACACCCGCATTGATGGCAGCGTTGTAGAGGGGCCGTCGCTCTCTGACCTTGTTGCAGCGTCCGATCCTGAGCTTGATGCCGAGATGCAGAACCGGTTGTCTGCGGCCGTTCAGGCCCTTGGCCGGATCAAGACAGCAGCCGAAGCCGGGTTCAGCTATGACATGATGCTGGAACGCGGCAACAGTGCTGGCGAGGCGCTCATCATGGGTGGTGTCAACGGCCTCATCGACCAGACCCGCAGCATCGAGCGTGTGGTTGCTGTCCTTGGCACACCGGCGATTGAGATCGAAGGCTCCGACAGCCTCGACAACCCAGATGCTGTTTTCGAGTAAGCCCGAGGATCCGCCGCCATGATCGTCTGTCATTGTCAGAACATCACCGATCACGACATCCACGCCGCAATCGACTGGATGCGGGCGGCGGACACTTCAACCCTCATCACACCAGGCAAGGTTTACCGCGCATTGGGCAAGGCCGCTGATTGTGGCGGCTGCGTTCCGCTGTTTCTTGGCACAATGCGTAAAAACCCCAACCTGGAAGTCCCCATGCACCTCCGCAATCTGCGCGGAGCCACACAGGAAACCAAAACATGCAAGGCGATCCAAAAGTCATCGACTACCTCAACCGCGCGCTCCGCAGCGAGCTGACCGCAATCAGCCAGTACTGGCTGCACTACAAACTTCAGGAAGACTGGGGCCTTGGCCACATGGCCAAGAAAAGCCGCGAAGAAAGCATCGAAGAGATGCACCATGCGGACAAGTTGATGGAAAGGCTCATCTTTCTGGAGGGCCACCCGAACCTGCAAAAGCTTGATCCGCTGCGGATTGGCCAGAACCCCAAGGAAACGCTGGAATGCGATCTGGCAGCCGAACAGGAAGCACGAGACATGTACAAGGAGGCCAGCGAATACTGCCGCGAGGTGGGCGACTACGTCACCATGGAGCTGTTCAAGGAGTTCCTGACCGATGAAGAGGGTCACATTGATTTCCTCGAAACACAGCTTGAACTGCATGATCGCATCGGTGCGGAAAACTATGCCCAGCTTAATGCCTCGAAAATGGATGAAGCCGAGTAGGCTCGTCCCGGGGCTTCTCCTGTGGGGGTCCGCCGCCTTTGCGGGTCCCCTGGACGAGCCACATCTAGACATCATCCCCCGCACGGCTGAGGAAGCCGCCCGGGTCGCAACGGTGACGGCCCCTGCCACGCAGTTTGAGACAGCACAGCCCTTTGAGGCAAAATCCGCCGGTGCCGCCACCGTTCGGGCGATGCGCAATCCAAACGCCTTTTCGCAGCCGTCTGACAACATCTCTTTCGCGGGTGAGTTGACCTTTAAGGTGGGCAACGGGCTTTTCCGTAAGCTCTGGGTGTCCTCCCCCGCTTCAACCTTGGCATCCGACGGATTGGGGCCACTCTATAACGCGCGGTCCTGCCAGCGTTGTCACCTCAAGGACGGGCGCGGCCATCCCCCTGAAGGGCCGGAGGACAACGCCATATCGATGTTCCTGCGCGTCTCCATCCCCGGCGGGACAGAGGATGCGATTGCAGAGATTGACGGCTATCTGGCCACCTTGCCGGAGCCGACATATGGCACGCAAATGCAGGATTTCAGCCTGCCGGGGCATGCGGCCGAATACAGCCTGCAGATCGACTATGTAGAGATCGAAGTGCCGCTTGCTGGTGGTGAGGTCGCGTATCTGCGCAAACCTACCTATACCGCAGCCAATCTCGGCTATGGTCCGCTCCATCCCGATGCGATGTTGAGCCCGCGCATCGCTCCGCAAATGATTGGTCTGGGCCTGCTCGAAGCGATCCCCGCTGCGGATATTCTGACTCTGGCTGATCCCGAGGATGCGGATGGCGATGGCATATCCGGTCGCGCCAATGTCGTCTGGTCGGTGGAGTTTGACCAACCCATGCTTGGCCGTTTCGGCCTCAAGGCAGGCGCACCGACGATCAGACACCAATCCGCCGGGGCCTTTGCCGGTGACATTGGCATTTCGAACCCGCTTTTTCCGGCCCCCTGGGGTGAGTGTACGACCGCACAGGAGGACTGCCGGAACGCCCCACACGGGGACAACGACGCACGCGCTTTTGAGATCGACGCAGAAGGTCTTGATCTGGTTACTTTCTACAGCCGCAACCTTGCCGTTCCGGCACGGCGCAACGTGAATGATCCCAAGGTTCTGCGCGGCAAAGAGGTCTTCTATGCCACCGGCTGCACCGCCTGCCATCAGCCGTCCTTCGTGACGCATCGCCTGAAAGACCAGCCGGAGCAGAGCTTTCAGCTGATCTGGCCCTATACCGACATGCTGCTGCACGACATGGGTCCGGGCCTTGCCGACAACCGCCCCGAGGCGCGGGCCACCGGCACCGAATGGCGCACGCCACCGCTTTGGGGAATTGGGCTGACAGAGCAAGTCTCCGGTCACACCTACTTCCTGCATGACGGGCGGGCGCGATCGCTGTTGGAAGCCATTCTATGGCATGGAGGAGAAGCTCAGACCCAGCGCGATACGGTTGTCGATCTACCCCCCGAAGATCGGGACGCCCTGATCAAATTTCTGGAGAGCCTCTAGATGCGCGCAATCATCCTCGTGCTATCCCTGCTGACCGCCCTCCCAGTCTGGGCCGAGACGCCCGACCTCAAGGGCATCGTCGAACGGCATGTTGTCCCGCGCTATCAAACACTTGCAGATGAAGCGACCGATCTGGCGGATGCAGCGTCACAGGACTGCTCTGCTGAAAGCGTCGACCTGCTTGCAGCTTACCATGACACCTTTGACGCCTGGGTCGCTGTCAGCCATCTGCGGTTTGGACCATCAGAGGTAGGTGACCGCGCCTTTGCTATCGCCTTCTGGCCCGATCCGCGCGGATCGACACCCAAAGCGCTTGCCGCTCTGATCCGGGCGGAAGACCCGGCAGTCTTTGAACCCGAAGCGTTTGCTGACGTCTCAGTCGCGGCGCGTGGTCTCTACGCGCTGGAATTTCTACTGTTCGATGCGCAGTTCTTGGATGCAGAGAAAGGCGATTATCACTGCGCATTGGTCAAGGCCCTGACTGCCGACATCTCCGCCAATACCAATGCTATTCTCGCAGGGTGGCAGGATGGCTACGCCGATCTGATGTCCAGACCGGGAAACGATACCTACCGCACCGCCACCGAGGCCGCGCAGCAACTCTTTACAGCGCTGTCGACAGGTTTGGAATTCACTGCCAATACCCGGCTTGGCCGCCCCATGGGCACCTTCGAACGCCCTCGACCCAAGCGCGCTGAAGCGTGGCGATCCGGGCGCTCCTTGCGCCATGTGGTCCTCTCTTTGAAATCCACAAGGGATCTGGCCGCCTTGATTTCCATGAAGGATCCAGAGGTTGCCGAGGCCTTCGAGGCGGCCATCGCCAAGGCTGAGGGCCTCAACGATCCTGTCTTCGCAAGCGTCGCGGACCCGCAAGGGCGTATCCGTGTCGAGGCGCTGCAGCAAAGCATAAACACCATACGCCAACTGCTCGCGGAAAAGGTTGGTCCAAGTCTGGGCATTGCGGCGGGTTTCAACGCGCTGGACGGTGATTGATGTCTAGCCGTCGCGCCTTCCTCTCAGGTATTTTGGCCGCCGGGCTGATGCCGAAACACACATGGGCCGACGCGGGCCGCCCATCCTTTTTGTCGGCAGGTATGAAGCCTGGCGGGGCCTATGTTCTTTGCGGGCTGGATGCGTCAGGGCAAATCACCTTTGAGTGTCCTTTGCCCGCACGCGGACATGCAGCTGCCGCCCACCCGACACGCGCCGAGGCGGTCGCCTTTGCCCGCAGGCCGGGCACCTATGCCATCGTCCTCGACTGCACGTCCGGCCAAGAGCTTGCCCGCCTCTCCGCACCTGAGGGCAGACATTTCTATGGACATGGCACGTTTTCAGCAGACGGCGCATGGCTTTTCACCACAGAGAATGATTTCGATGCTGCCCGCGGCATGATCGGTGTTTGGGCGCGCAAGCAGGGCTTTCGACGGATTGGTGAGTTCCCCTCCCATGGGGTCGGCCCCCATGACATCAAGCTGATGCCCGACGGGCATACACTGGTTGTCGCGAATGGCGGGATCGAGACGCATCCAGAAACAGGGCGGGCCAAGCTGAACATCCCCAGCATGCGCCCGAACCTGACCTATCTTGATCTCGACGGACATGTGCTGTCACAGATTGAATTGGACCCGGCGCACCGCAAGAACTCCATCCGTCATCTCGCGGTGTCAGAAACCGGAAACGTCGTGTTTGCCATGCAATGGCAGGGCGATCTGACGGAGGACTTGCCTTTGCTTGGGGTTCATGATCGCCAGACGTCCGCTGTGCGTTTTTTGGCGGATGCCTCTGTTCGGCGGATGCAGGGCTATCTTGGCAGTGTCGCGGTTTCGAGAGATGGGAAGATGGTTGCCACGACGTCACCGCGCAGCGGCAGGGTATTGGTGTTTGAAGACGGCAGTTTGAAAGGTGCCCAAGAAGTTGCTGACGTCTGTGGCGTTGCGGCGGGACGCAATGGATTTATCACCACGTCAGGCACTGGTTTGGTCAAAACGGCGTCAGGTGATGAGAGGCGCTATCCCATTGCCTGGGACAATCACCTCGTCCCCATATGATGCGTGTGGCGCGCTGAACTTTGGTTCGCACCTCAAGGATAGTGTTTCCGGCTGAGTTTGTTCAGTGTTTGTGGGCGGAAGGCCGATGAGATGGCGATTCTTTCGGATGCTAACGTGCGCACTCTGGAATTCGCATTGGCAACATTCTTGGATTTCATCTCATTACCCTTGCCGCCAACACATTTCCAGGCCTGCCCCTCATTGCAAACAGAATTTCGTTCACCAGATAGAGGGTAGAACTGCGCAATAGGGCAGGAAGATCAATCCTTCCGGTTCAGCGCATTCTAAAGCCAGAACACACCCCACCGGAGGCCCCCATGAGACAGTCCAGCTTTTTGATCGCGGCACTGGTGTCGCTGATTGCGACCTCCGCCCCAGCCCAATCTACGGGCGGTAGCGTCACGGTCCAGCCGGGGCACTTTTGTCACCAAAACAAATGTGTCCGTTTCTCAAACGATCTGGGCTCGGTGTCGATCCAGGGCAGACGGCCTGCGTCCATCGCCGCGCTCAATCTTGCGCAGAATCCGGTGATTTCATCCGAGACGTTCAGAGAGATCTTCTCTCTCGCTCTTCGCCAAGGCGGTGTGAACGGCAATCGCGGCTAGTCCGACCGGGGCATTTTGCGCTGGATCAACGGGTCACCCCTGCCCGTCGTGAAGCGGCACATGCCGACGCTGCGCTTTGGCACAGGCCGCCGGGTGATCAATGCGGCCCAGATAGTCCGCAGCCCGGCTCAACACATCATACCCATACTGGTCTGGGCCAAGCATCTTTCTGGCATTGAGATCGACGGTGGACAGCAGGTCAAACGTGACCCGTTCCAATCTGCAATGCCAGCCTTCAGCATACTCCCCAGCCCAATTGCTGGTATGATAGGGTAACAGCCGGTCACGGTAAGAGTACCCGTGGTGATCAAAGGCTATGACCCCATCCGTCACGTAGATGTGGTTTCCCCCAAATCCTGGTGCGGGAACAACCCGTTCCGCAAAGAAACCCGCCATGGGGACAAGCTTAAGGTAGGTTCCGGCCAGAATGTGACAGGCACCATGGCCAAAGAAGACCCTGTCCGGCAGCGCCCACCTGCGCTCCTGATCTTTCTTCACCCCGGGCTTCATCCTGTACATGAGACCGGACTACGACAGGACAGCGCTTTTGGGAAGAACACCGGTTGCGTATTCTGATTGCGCGGGATCATGCTATGCAGGGCACCTTCGCCGCATGCGATGACATGGCATCGCGGCGCAGTTCGCTCCAAGTGCGGCAAGCCGATCAGCCGGACAGTTTCGCCAAGTCCTGCGAAAGCGCGCGGGCGTCCGCGATGCTCTGTTGGAGAGCGGCAAGACGGTCAGCGTCCGTCCGACCGGATGGCTGAGCGACGAGCACCGCGTTGATCCGGTTGGCTGTCGCTGCATCCGTAGCCCCGAGCGCGTTGCGCTGGTTCACGATGGTCACTTTCAACCGCGCCAGCTCCGACTCCGCCCCTCTGATCTGTGCTGCCAATTCCGCATTGCGCGCCTGCGCGGCGGCAACCTGCGCTTCGTCGGCGTCGATCTGTTCTTGGTAGCTGCCGCTGGCAATGCCGGACACACCGTTGAAAAAGCCGCCGTCAGCGGGATCGGTACTGGTCATGCAACCAGCAAGGCCAAGGCAGGCAGGTACGACAATCCAATTCACTCTCAGCTCTGCCATGTCAAAGCTCCTGAGCCAGATCGTTGGCAACGGCCTTCATCTCGGCAATGCGGTTGGCCATGGCCTGCAGTTCCGGGTCAATGGGCGCGGTTTCCTGATTGCGCCGCTTGGTCAGGCTGCGCGCCGCAATGAACTCCTCCTGCCGCTTGGTGGCACCATCAATGGCCAATTGCATCTGCGACAGGTTGCTTTGGGCTTCAGCGGTTTCGCGCGCCAGGTCTTCCGGTGCGGCAGAGCCTTGGGCGGCCTGCAGTCTGACCGCCGTCAGCTCCTGCTGTTGGACACGCAATGCGGCATTCATCGCAGCAAGTGTCGCCTGCATTTCTTGGGCATTACGATCCAGATCGTCCTGTACCTGCTTTAACCGCCGCGCCCGGCGCACGAACTTGCGCTGAACAAAGGCGACATAGGTGCCAGCGGCCGTCCCCGCCCCGATGCCAATTGAAACGCCGCTGCCAACGTCATCGCTGTCGTTGCCAAAGGTGAGTCCCAGCAGACCGCCTGCCGCACCACCTGCGGCCGCCCCTTCCAGAATGGTCCTTTGCATCGCCTTGGCCGCGCGCCGAAGCGCCACTTCTTCAGGCGAGTCGCCCTGCGCGGCACTGGCCACAACCCGTTCCGTCGTGCCACCCCCATCGCAGGCAGCCAGTGCGATGCACAGGATCGAGACAACCGCTACTATCCGTGAGAAACCAAATCCGCGAGCCATTTATAACTTCCTTTTGTATCTTCCTGGGTTTGCGCCAGATGGCGCAGAAAAATCGTTGCGTTTTCATTCAGCTTTTCTCCCGCAGCGCCAAGGTCGCGGCCACGGTCGGCCCCTCCGATCAAGGCCAATGTTGCATCGTCGGGAAAGAAGGCCGAGGAATCGACCAGAATGTCGTTGTAATAGGTTCGGGTCTGATCCAGCCGCCGCAGAACAATCCCTTGCGCTCGCAAGATCTCGTTGATGTCCCGACGCGCCTGTTCGACAAGTGGTCCGGCGTCCGGGTTTGATTTCGCGATTTCCTCCATCTGGGCCAGCGCATCCTCGGAAATCTTCAGCGTACGGCGAATGCCGCGCAGGGCCACCAGATCAGTTCGCAACTGCTGCAAGGTCGTCGCGGCAAGGAAGATCGACATGCGTGCGGCGTCCGCATAAAGCTGTCCCTCGCTCAACGACGTGGGGTCAGGCAAGCGCTGCTGATACAGGCGCAAACCCCGGCTGAGGTTGCCTTCCCCCTCCAACCCCAGAACACTCAATGCGGCGGTCAACATCGTCGGGTCAGCCGAGGCGATCAGCTGATCCGGACCTTCCGCCCGCGCCATTTGAGCAGATGACTTCAGCGCGACAATGCGGTCTTCTGCAAACCGCGCGAACAGGCCGTCGGGATAGTCTTGCAGGTATTTCTCAAACCCGGCGACCTCCAGACTTCCCGAGATACGGCGCCACCTTGTCAGTTCCTCAACCTGGGCATCTGCGATCAGATCCGGCGTCGCGCTTGGATTGAAGCTGTGCTCGCCCAGCACGGCCTCTTCGACCCAAGGAATCTGACGACCACCCGTCTCAAGCACCACTTCCTGTCGCACGCGTCCCAGCATCAGACGCGCGTCCAGCCCGGGGGTCGTGACGTGCTTGAGCAGCGCAGATGTATAGACTGAATTCTCACCCAACCCGTCGTAAGCCACATTGCCCGGGTCTGTCGCATAGGCAATCAACAGCCCCGCTCCGCCCCTGTCCCGCACAAGGCCGGGTTGGACAAGGCCACGGGATGAAAACGGATTGTTCCGGCAGGCATCCAGGATCACGATGCCAATTGCCGGCGCCGCCCGCTTCATGGCCGCACGGACCTCACTCATCGCAAGCGATGCCCGACGCAACGCGCCAAGCTCCCCACCGGCAAACTCGACGCCAACCAGATGGTTCTCACCGCCAATCTGCACACCATGTCCGGCGTAAAAGAACACGGCCATTTCGGCACCGGTCGCAGCCTGCCGGAAGTCCAGCAGGGCGGTTTCCATTTCCGCCGCATTCGCGTCGTTCACCTCAATGACGGAGAACGACAATGACCGCAGAACCTTTCCCAGATCGGCGACATCATTGCCGGGGTTGCGCAGCCCCATGTCGGGCACGGCATAGGTCGAGTTCCCGATCAGAAGAGCGACGCGCTGCGCCCATGACGCATGGGGCAGCACCAGTATCAGGCACAGAATGTAGATGATGCGGCGCAGTCCGAGGGTCATCCGCCAACCTTAACTCTTTCTTATGAATTGCTTGAAATCCTCTGTTTCAAGCTGATCTGAAACCAAAAAACCATGATAAAATAATGACTTGGCCTAGCTTACCACAAGATCGGAGAACCGCAAAACAGAAAGCTTGCGAATTCGCTTACTGGCCGTCAGTCGGTGTCGGCACCCCTGAAGATATGCGCGTGAAAGCCGTTGGCCGACCTCAGCCTATCCCTCAAACATGGCTGAGGGCCGCTGCCACGGCCCCCAACACATCTCGACGACCAAGTCGCCTTCAGTTGCTCACCGTATCAGCCTTGGCAGCAGCACGTTCCATCGCTTGTCCCGCCAGCGCACGGTCGCCAATTTCTTCGGTCATATTGAAAACCATACGGGTCACTTTCCATGTGCCATCAATCTCCTCGACATCCCAGATGTAGGACCCGACCGGACGCCATAGCGCGTCGCCGATCCAGTGCCGCCCATCGACAGATGCGGTCGCTGTCGCGCGGTCGCCTTCGAGGGTGACGGTCACGGCACCCAGTTCATGCCACGTGGCATCGAAACCCGGAACAATGCCGCGCCACGAGGTCATCAATTCCGCGGGCGTCATCACTGCCGGATCGCCACCCCAGAGGCTGGTGTAGTCAATGACAACTTCAGGCGCGAAGGCCGCTTCAGCCAGGCCGTAGGCTGCACGATCAACGGCAAGAGGGATGGATGCGACCAGTGTTGTGATCTGGGCAACCTCGGGATCACCGGCGGGTGGTAGGGCATCTGCGCTGTAAGCCGCAGATACTGGCAGTGCAGCGGACAGAGCGAGTGCAAAGAGTGGGCGTTTCATGATCATGGTCCTTTCAGATTTACAGGAAACTGGGAGCGGGCACGGCGGAACTTCAGCCCGCCGAACCCGAAGCGTTTGGATCAGCTGTCTTGGCCGTTCTCAGCCGCGAAGTGCTGCGCAATGGTGTCCGCGGCGCGGGTGACGTCCTCTGGGTTGTCATAGAAATCGAATTGCGTGACGTCCTCGAGCATTTGCAGGGTTGCGTCGCCCAAGTAGCCATCAAGGAAGGTCTGAACGCCCTGCGGGATCGCGGCTGCTTCCGAATGGACCACGGCCAGCGGCTGCGTCAGACGCGCACCGTTGTCAGCTGGATGATAGGTCAGCCAGCCTTCCCAGCCTGCGTTGTTCCACTTGTTGTCATAGGCCGGGATCGCACCCCGATCTGCGTCGTAGTAGTAGCCGCCAATCGGCATCAAGACACCTTCAGCACCTTCTGGACCGGCTGCGGGAATGATCTGCCCGCCCGCCACTTCTGCCGCGCGTCCCATGTCGATGAGTCCCCGCACGCCTTCTGCGCCACCGTAAACCGTCTCCACAATCTCGGCGTTCTGCAGCCACGGTGCCACAAGGCCGATACGGCTTACAGTGTCATTTCCAGCGACCGCATCCACCATGTAGCCCGCCGATGCGCAGATACCGAGACCGTTGATCCGGGTCGCATCAACCTCTGGCAGTGTTGCCACAAACTCAAAAGCTGCGCGGATGTCCGAGGTTTTTGCCTCGGGGCTTTCGACGAACCTGACATTCTGTGGCAGGTCACCGGATTTACCCCAGCCACGAAAATCGAAAGTAAAGGCGGCAAACCCCCGCTCGACCATCTGTTCCGCGTAGACCGAAGGCATCTGTTCTTCAACGGATGTCCAGGCCCCTGTCACCACCACCGTTGGGAGTGCAGCGCCATCATGATCTTCCGGCAGGTAAAGCGTGCCGGAAAGCACAGCGCCCTCATTTGTGAAGGTCACGGTGCGGGTTTCGACTTGGGCAATGGCCGCCGTCGAAGCCATCAATGCCGCTGCAGCCGTAAAAGCAAATGTTTTCATCTTGGTATCTCCTGTCTGTTACGTCCTGGGCGTCCTGCCCGATGACACAAGAGATACCGCTGCCATGCGTTGCTTACTTGAAGCGGCTTGATCGGTTTTTGAAGGATCCTGCTTTTTGACGCTTTCCGCTCAACCCGCCTGCGCTGCGCGATAGGCACGGGGTGTCTGGCCCGTGACCTGTTTGAAACTGCGCGAGAAATGGGCCTGATCCGCAAAGCCGCAATCCAGGGCGATGTCACCCAATTGCCGCGAGGCATCCGACATCATCTTCATTGCCTGCTCAACACGATAGGCCAGCACATATTGCATAGGCGTGGAGCCGACCGTTTCCTTGAAGACCCGGCTGAAATGGGACGGAGACATCCCCGCTTCGGACGCCAGCTCATCAATTGTGATGGTCTGGTCCAGCCGCGCGCGGATGAGGCTCAGCACGCGGTGATAGTGGGCGGACGTGAACCGCGCTGTCAGCGCGATGTCTTCGGGGCGTCGTTTGCCATACCGTTGCAGTAGCTTGACCAAAAGGACACGGCTCATCGCCTCAAACATCACACCGGACGAGATATCATCGCTTTCCAGCGCATCCCGCAGCATCACCCCGGCTGCACAAAGGTCCGCGTCAGTGAAGAGCGGTGTGTCTTCAAACTGCTGCCGATCAAGCAGCATGGACAGTTCGGTCTGTGCAAATCGGTCGACCCTTGCAGGATCAAGCGTGACGACAATGACATCTGACGTCCCGAACCAGCGCCAGCCAGACCGCATCCCTGCCGGTGTCACGACAATCTGATCCTTGTGAAAGGTAAAATCATGCAGCACGCCGTCGCGCGTGTTCTGCACCCGGTGGGGTGTATCCTGCAGGTTGAGAAGGACGTGATGTTCGGCAAAGACATCCTCGACCATCCTGTCAGGTGCTGCCTGAAAGTACCGCACCGACATCAGCGCCGCCGCAGAGGTATGCGTCTGCGCATCGCTGTTTAGAAGCGGCAAAGACGGATAGATGTCTTCGTAGCGTCGCGGCACTGACGTGCTCCTTTGCTCCCAAAATGGCTCTGTTTCCGATGTTTGTCCGGAAGCAATCAGAATCCAATCAGAAAACCGGTTTGCTGATCAGCCCCGACTGGACCATCATCTGGGCAAGCCGAAGAAGGAGGTCGTCATCCATACCGTAGGAATTCGCGATGAGATCAAGGAACGCGTCATTGCGCGGCGCGGCAAAGTCCATCTCTTTGACACTCTGGCGCCGTCGAGAACCGCTGTCATCGTCATCGACATGCAGGCCACCTTTTGTGAAGAGGGCGGCCCGGCTGAGGTCCCTTTGTCTCGCGGATTGGTTGAGCCGATCAACCGCCTCAACACCATTGTGCGTCGCGCGGGTGGACATGTGATCTGGGTCAATCATGCCAACCAGAACAAAGAAGGCCAAAGCGACTGGGCCGGATTCTACAACCGGTTTGTTTCGAACGAGGTACGCGCCCGTACAATCCAGAGCATGGCCCCCGGCAGTCCAGGCCAGGAGATTTGGCACGGCCTGGATGTCCACGAGGCGGACCTCAAGCTGCTCAAGAACCGTTACTCAGCCCTCATTCCCGGTTCCTCCGCACTGGAACGTGTCCTGCGCTCTCTGGGGATCGATACATTGCTCATCACGGGCACCAAGACCAACGTCTGCTGCGAGTCCACCGCACGGGACGCCATGATGATGGATTTCAATGTCGTGATGGTTTCCGACGCAACTGCCGCTCTTTCAGACGACGAACACCGCGCGGCGCTTGAGACGATCATCCAACAGTTCGGCGATGTCCTCACGATTGACGAGATCGCCGCGTTGCTTGCTGACGGCGCATGAGAAAAAGGATGTGGCGCGAAAAGTGCTTGCCGACGTGATCCCGGTTGCCGGTATGGTCATGTCAAGGCATGCCTGACCACCTGAGATTAATTCTGCCTAACTTTTGCAGTAATTCTCAATTACAGTCTAAGCTCTTACAGGCGCCAAGTGACATGAGGTTGATTTGAGAGTTCTACTTGCCGACGACCATGAACTGGTCCGCGAAACGATCGCCGCATTTCTGGAAAACGAGGACGGCTTTAAAGTTGTACAATCGGGCGACCTTGACGGTGTCATGACAGCAATCAAGACACATGAGCCTTTCGATCTTTTTCTTCTCGACTTTGAAATGCCGGGGATGAATGGCCTTGAAGGGTTGCAAAGCATTCTGGAGCGGGTCACGCCAAAACCCGTGGCGCTTATCTCGGGCATCGCCAACAAATCCGTTGCCCAATCCGCTTTGGACATGGGAGCGGCAGGCTTTTTGCCCAAAACCATGGCTGCGGGCAGCCTGGTGAATGCCGTCCGTTTCATGGCGATGGGCGAAAAGTATGCGCCAGTCGATTTCATGACAAAGGAAGAGGCGACCGAGAAGCATCCCTTGGAAGAGGTGCTGTCTCAACGTGAAATGCAGGTCCTTTCAGGGCTGGTGCGCGGTTTGGCGAACAAGGAGATCGCCCGCGAAATCGACCTGCAGGAAGTGACCATCAAACTTCATGTGAAAACCCTGTGCCGCAAGCTTGACGCCAAGAACCGCACGCAGGCTGCGATCGTCGCAAAGGAGGCAGGCCTTTTCTGACCTGCCTCGACTGCTTTCATTCAGAACAGTTCGATGCCCGCCCAGACTTGGTCATAAAAGGCGGTTCCAAGGCTGTTGTGATCGACAAGCGTAAGCTCAAAGGACTGGAACTGGATTTGCACGGCATCCGCGTCCTGAACCACATGCGTTGCCATCCAAAGGTCAGCCTCTTCAGCATTTGACGCCAGCGCCAGCTTGCGGAAGTCCAGCCGGTCCGCTTCCGTTCCGGAATGCACAAAATCAAAGATCGTGTTGCTTTGGCCATCCAGGTCACTTTGGTTAAAGACGAACCAATCCGTGTCCGCCCCACCGGAGGCGGCATCTGCGCCAGCCCCCATCAACACCTTGTCTCGCCCGTCTCCAGCGTTGATCGTATCATTTCCGGAAGAGGCGTTGATGTAGTCACTGCCCCGCCCCCCGTCGATCAGATCATCGCCCGACCCACCATAAAGCTTGTCCTTGTCGTCCCCTCCGTAAAGAGCATCATTGCCAGACCCACCCTTCAGGTGATCTCGACCACCACCGCCACTCAACACGTCAGCGCCAGAGCCGCCATTCAGCAGGTCCGCATCCGTCCCTCCGGTCAGCGTGTCATCCCCACTGCCTCCGCTCAGATCATTCTGACCGGAGGTATCGCTCAGGATGTCATTGCCCGTGCTCCCTTTCAGCGTGTCGTTTCCGGCCCCGCCGTGGAGCACGTCATCACCGACACCGCCATCAAGCATGTCATCGCCCAGACCGCCGTCCAGCAAATCATCTTCGCTGCCGCCCTTAAGGACATCCGCGCCCTCTTCACCAAAGAGTTGGTCTTCACCATAGCTGCCGATGAGCACATCGTCGCCCTCACCGCCGCGCAGAACGTCGCGTTCCGATCCGCCGGACAGGTTGTCATTTCCCGCCCCGCCGGTCAGCTCATCAAAGCCGCTGCCGCCGATGATTTCGTCGTCTTCTGTGCCGCCATCCAGCGTGTCGTGGCCTGCGCCACCGTGCAGGAAATCTGCACCTGCACCCCCTGACAAGAGATCGTCGTCGGCTGCCAGCAGGGTTCCATCCGCCGCAAAGCGGTTGCCCGCTTCATCGTAATACTCGCCCATGCGCGGCAGCGTCTGTACAGCGTTCCCGCCAAACAGGCGGTCATTGCCGGTCTGCCCTTCGAGGACGTCGTTACCGCTTTGGCCAGCGCCGACATCATGTCCCAGCCCGCCAGATATCTGGTCGTTCCCTTGGCCCCCTTCCAGATGATCATCGTAAGAGCCTGTGCTCAAATCACTGACCGAAAGGTTGGGACTTTTGATGAGGACCGACGCGATTCTGTCGACTTCTGCAAAGGGATCTGACGCCCGCGGGTCTGCAGCACCATCGTTTGACCGGGATGTCGGACTGGCGCTGACCAGCTCCAGAAGTGCTGTATCTTCTGTCGGACCATCGGCAATCCGATAGATGGCACCGGAAGAACTGGTGCTGTCGTCCATGTCGTGATCACCGCTGTTTCCAGCGACATAAAGGTTCCCGTCGGCATCGTTGATGGCCGCACCAAATGTCACCGCCGGAACCCCTTCGATGACCTCTCCGTCAATGAGCGTACCGACAATTTCCGTTGTCTGTATTTCAGGCATGCCCCCGGTCTCCACCGCCGAGATGTCTGTGCTGTAAAGCAAGGAACTGCTTCCCTCGGACGACGGGCGTGTGACGCCATGAAAGCTGTCGGTCCCAGCGTCATAGGCAACGTCCCAAAGCTGGTCTGTCACAAGGTCCTTGTCGAACTTGTAGGTCTGGGTTGCGACCACCCCGTCGGCATCCACCTGATCGACGTCAATCTTGGTCACGCGGTCCAGGCTGGACTGGAACGCCCACAGATTGCCATCGTCATCAAAGTCGCCTGTCCAAGAACGGTACGGGGTGGACCCGATGCGAAAACTTGATCCGGTGGCGTCCAACATCACCAGATCGGCCTGGCTGACATCGGTGCCCAGACTGTCGATCCCGTTGGACACCGCAATGCCGTAAAGCAGGTCATCTTGGGTGTTAAAGCCAATTGCATTCACCGTGACCGTCGCCTCCGCCCCTGCGGGCGTGTAGGTCGCGGTCTCCGGATCGAAGACATGCAACTGGCCGTCGATCACCTGGTAAAGGTTGGATTGTCCTTCTGCGAAAGCTTTGACATCAACCAGTTCGCCACCAATCTCTCTTTGCGTGTCGTAGTGGTAGATCGGTCCATCGGTATTGATTTCCGGTCCTGTGCCCCCTTCAGGTTCGACAGAGCGGAAGGTCAACTCACCCTCACCGCCAACGCCTTCAAAGGTCAGTTCCTTGGAGGAGAACACCGCACTGTTGGTGTCAAAATCTCCGATGACTTCATCGTTCCACAACACTTCCACGGCACCGCTGACGGTGCCAGACCCGTGGTTCGCGGCCAGATCAAAGCTGACCGCGTAGACCTCACCATCTTGGGTGTTGATGGTCTGGCTCATGCTGGAATGGCCATTGGCCTCCTGTTCCACGGTCCAGGCATCCGCTTCGCCGTATTGGGCAAAGCTGCTGGACCCGCCTGTGTCGGCAAGCAAGTTCTCGGCTTCAAAGTCGCCGTAGATGACATCGTCTCCTGCTCCGGCAGTGACGACATCATCACCGGACAGACCAATGATCAGATCATCGTCCGTTGTGCCTTCCAATTGTTCAGAAGTTTGGGTGCCGACCAGAGAGGTCGGTGACTGGTTACTAGACATGCTATTTTCCTAAGAAGTTGAACGGTCGGGGCTCAATCACCAACCGATGCCCTGCACATGCGGTGCAGAAGGATTGGGTGAAACAACGCGCGCGACATCGATCACGGGAACATCCACCGCGTTGCGCACGGCATCTGCGTAAAGATCGTTGCCATGTGTGACGATCAGGGCTTCGGCTTCTGAGACGACCTCATCAACATTTCCCCGAAGCATGGTCGGAAGCTCGGAAGCCACCTTTTGCAAACCACTACTGCCGTTTTGCACATAGGCAAGCTGCCCGGCCAATGGCGTATCTGCGGTGATTGCGGTGTCATGCACGACAACTTCGATGCCGTCTTCCCGCAGGGTCGCCATGACCTCAAGGATCGGGCTTTCGCGCAGGTCGTCCGTGCCGGGTTTAAAGGCGAGGCCAAGAACACCGACCTTCTTCGCACCCGTTTCGCGTACCAGCTGGGTCGCGCGGTCAATCTGGACCTTGTTCGACCGATCAAGACTGTCGATCAACGGAAGGTCTACACCCAGTTCGGTGGCGATATGAGCCACGGCGCGCACTTCTTTTGGCAGGCACGAGCCACCATAGGCAAAGCCGGGTTTCAGGTAGTACGGCGACAGGTTGAGCTTGGTGTCTTGCACAAAGACATCCATTACTTCGTGGCTGTCAACGGCCAGTGGCTTGCACAGGCGACCCACTTCATTTGCGAAACACACCTTCGTCGCGTGCCAGACGTTGTCGACGTATTTGACCATCTCGGCGGTCTCGATGGAGGTGATGATGGGCGCGTCATCGACGGCCTCATAGATGCGTGCAAGCGTGTTCGCGCTGCGCGTGTCACTGGCCCCGATGACCGTCTTTGGCGGTGCATAGAAATCTTCGACCGCGACACCTTCGCGCAGGAACTCCGGGTTGAAGCATACGCCGAAATCAACGCCTGCCTTCAACCCGGATACCTCCTCGATGATCGGGGCCATAAAGCCCATGGTGACCCCTGGAGGGATGGAGCACCGCATGACGACCACGTGGAATGCGTTCTTGCGCGCAAGGCCAGCTCCGATAGACCGGGCAGCGGCCTCAATGTAGCTGTGATCACAGCCACCGTCTGCTGCTGTTGGCGTGCCAACAGAGACAAAGGTGACATCCGTATCAACAACCGCCTGTTCAAGGTCATCCGTTGCGGACACGAGGCCGTTGGTGACCCCATCGCTCAACAGGCCTTCAAGATCTTTCTCATGAATGGGAGACACGCCAGAGCCGATGGCCTTGATCTTTTCCAGATCAAGATCCACACCAACCACAACGTGTCCTAGGCTGGACAGACAGGCCGTCGACACCGCACCGACATAACCCAACCCGACAACCGAAACCGCAGGCTTGCTATCAACAACGCGCAGAGGCACCGCCCGCGTTGTGGCGTCATACTGGGGAACAAAATCAAACATCACACTCGTCCTTCGTTACTGTTGAGTGATGTTTATCCCTTTGATCAAAAACAATCTTTGCTCTGAGCGTATAGACGGAGCGGAGTTTGGGTAGCCTTTCTATCCCAACGGATAGGTCGCGGATTCACCCCTTTCAAACGCAAAAAAGGCGGCACACGAGGTGCCGCCAGAGGTGGTGTGAGAGTGCTTGTTTTTCTTGGTCTATGCCGCTTTGTCACGTGCGTAGATATCTTCGTAACGCACGATGTCATCCTCTCCGAGATAGGCACCGGTCTGAACCTCGATCAACTGAAGATCGACCTTGCCCGGGTTTTCCATGCGGTGGACCGCACCAAGCGGAATGTAGATGGACTGGTTTTCCGAGATCAGTTTGACCTCATCATCAACCGTCACCTGGGCTGATCCCGCAACAACGATCCAATGCTCGGACCTATGCATATGGCTTTGCAGTGACAGCGCCGCACCCGGTTTCACAACGATCCGTTTTACCTGGTAGCGGGCACCAAGAGACAGTGTCTCAAAGTATCCCCAGGGCCGGTGATCTTTTGGAAAACTCTCTGCCTGTTTCGATTGCTTGGCCTTAAGCTCAGCCACCGCCACTTTAACGTTCTCCGCCTTGTCCATGCTGGCGACCAACACGGCATCGCCCATGGCAATGGCAGTGATGTTCTGCAGACCAACGCCAACCAGTTCAACACCCGCGGTCTCGGACCGCAGAAGGGAGTTCTCGCAATCAATGGCCGTGGTCTCGCCGCTTTGCACGACACCCTTGCTGTCGGCAGGGCCGAAATCCCAAACAGACGACCAACTGCCTAGGTCCGTCCAGCCGCAATCAGTCGGCACGACCGAGAGCGTCTCACATTTCTCCATGACAGCATAGTCAATCGAGATGTCTTCTGCCGTCGCATATGGCGTTGGATCAAGCCGCAGAAAGTCCAGGTCCGCCTTGGCCCCCTGCACCGCACGACGCACGGGCATGATCAAACCGGCGCAATGCAACTCGAAGGCCTCCAGAATGTCTTTCACCCGGAACATGAAGATACCGGCATTCCAGAAGTGCCGTCCGCTTTCCAGGTAAGTGGCCGCCGTCGCCTGATCCGGCTTTTCCGTGAAAGATTTCAGCGGCTGACTGTGACCGACATCCGTGGTGATGCGATCAAAGGTCTCAAGATAACCATAACCGGTTTCGGCGCGGTCAGGTTTGATCCCGAAAGTGACGATCTTGCCTGCCTTCGCCGTCTCAACACCCTGCGCAATGGCCCGGCTGAATGCCTCATGATCCCTGATTGCGTGATCCGAGGGCATGACCATCATCACAGCATCTGGTTGATCCTGCAGGTGCAGGGCTGCCGCCAGAATTGCAGGCGCAGTATTGCGTGCCTCGGGCTCGATCAAAATGGTCGCGCCCTCCACTTCTGCCGCCTGCAACTGCTCGGCCACCGTAAAGCGGTAATCAGCATGGGTCAGCACCATAGGCGCCTCGAACTCAGGTCCTACTACACGCGCAACGGTTTGCTGAAATAGGCTTTCTTCTCCACCCAAAGTCGCGAACTGCTTTGGGTAGCTTTTGCGGGACAAGGGCCACAAACGCGTGCCACTGCCACCACACAGAATAACGGGGTAAATCATCAAAGGTCTCCTTACACTCACACTCGGTCAGAGCCGATGCATTTGGTTTTAAGGAGCAGCTTGAAGAAATGCGCCAACCCAACGGAACAGTAGAACGCCCAATCGGGGGGAAGCTATAGCCTAAAGTATAGGGACTGGTGTTAGCGTAACAGGGCGGCCAAAGTACTTGGCTGAGGCAGCAGCCCCATAATCATCGCCAATCCCGCAACGAAAGCCACAACCGTTGTCACCAACTGAAATTTCGCCATAAGATTCTGCAGCTTATCAATCATCGACTTCCCGTCACCGGCACTTTGGTTGCCTCGGTTTGACCATTTCTGTTTGCTGAGATGAAAGATCATGAACACCTTCACACAGGCATTGATGATCTGATTGAAATAAAGAATGAAAGGCCAGCTCAAGTCTGTTGTCCGCGCGTAGCGGAACAGGAAAAGGCACAGGATTGTCCGCGACAGCACGATCCAGATCAGGCAATGGGCCAGATACATCGGTTCAACAAAAAGCGTGAGCAGTGCGAGTGTCGGGCTGACCAACATCGTCCACATCGCGATCCGCTGATCAACAAGGCACCACCAGATAAACGGCTTTGCCACCCTCGGGCCCAAAGAAATGGCGCGTGACCCGTTGCGCAGCATGTTGCCCGACCACCGACGAAAGTTCTGGACCATTCGGCCCGTGCCGGACCCTTCGATTTGCTCAATCGTGTAGACGCAGGCGTCTGGCACATACGTCATCTTGGCCCGGCAGGACAGCAGGTGAAACCATGTGCTTTTGTCATCGCCAGACAGAAACCGAAAACGCCCCCAAAGCCAGTGATCCAGATGGTCCGCTTCGATGGTCCGAATGAATTTGTGGTCGCTGATGTACCGGGCGCGAAACACACTCATGCGCCCCGTCAAGGTCAGCACGCGGTCCGACAGGGCGTGGCTTTGCATCGCCAGCCGCCGCTGGGCAAAGCGCATGGACAACCAGCTTTGTATCCACTGCGGACCGTAACAGATCACCTCTTCATTTGTGGTCAGCGCCTGCAATTCGGGGTCTGCCCCAAACATCGAACAGGTCTTTTCCAGAACATCGATCCCATAGACCGCGTCCCCGTCCATGAAAATGACCAGATCATCCGGCTCAATGCCTGCCCGGTTCATGGCGCGCAGGATCATGCCAATGGCCATGCGCTTGCCCGGCTGGTTCTGCCGCAGGAACACCAGATCAGCCTCCACATCCTGGGCATGGGTTTGGACAAAGTCGGTAATGACCTCCTCGTCAAAGGAGGACCCCGTCCCGATGTAAAGGGTTGTCGGGATGCCTTCGCGCCTGATCTGACCAATGATGGACCCGATCACCCGGCGTGTGATCGCAGGCTCTTCGTAATAGGTGGTCATCTGAATGTGCAGCATCCGGGGCCGCCAGCCTTCACGCCACACCGCTTCTGCTTGTCGGCGCATGCGAGGCCATTGCGTCCGGGCAAAAATCTCGGCGCGGACCGCATGGGTAAACCACCAGCCAAAGCGCCAGATGCCCAAAGAGCCCAAGACAAAGGTGACATGCAGCAGGGCCGGGTCAAAGAAATTATTCGGCCAAAACACCAGCGCGCCCAGCATGAGGATGAACAGAACCGAGAACCGCGCCCAGAAACCAAGGGTCCACTTTTGCATCCCCGTCGGTGCGGGGCTTTCCAATGTGGCCAGCCAACCATCCAGATGCTTCTCGAACCCGTAGACAGTGTCAGGAGCTTGCATCGGCGCGGCCCCTCCACACGTGGGCAAACGGCTCCCGCCTAAGCGAAATGCGCGCGGGAGCGTTTCGGCGGAAGAGCTTTCTGGAGGTTTTGAGGCCAGCGTCTTCAACCTTGAGCGTCACCAACATGCCAAACCTGTCTGGCTGAATGGCGTCCGCACCTGCGTGGATTTCCACAACGGTTGCGGCCATCGCTTTGGCCTCTCCCCTGAAACTGAACTGCACAGTTGCGGGCATGCCGACGAAAACGGATGTCACCATTTGATCGTCGAGCCAGCCTACAGCTGTCCTGGGCGTATCTTCTTCGATCTCCGCTACCAGATCACCCCGGCCCACGTAGTCGCCCTTTTGCACTGGCACTGCAAAAACGGTGCCCGCGGTTGCGGCGCGGATCACATATCTGTCGGCCGCAGCTTTGCGGTGGCGTAACTCGCGTTTCCAGCGGCGCATCTCCAGCTCCAGATCGCTGACTTGGCCGGTAAGATCGCCGAGAATTGTGTGATACCCCCCAGCGCCAATGTCATACCCGCTGTCAAACTTGAGCAGTTCATCTTTCGCAAGTCGGGCTTCAGCGGACGCCGAACCCGTCCCGGGATGATGATCACGCAAACCGCGCCAATGCAGTTCGAATGCCTGCAACAACGGCGCGCGAAACTGCGGCTTGCTTGCAATGTGCCGGTCCAGCGCCGCCTGAGCATCCTCAAGGCGGCGCTCTGCGATCATGATCTCGGCGCGGACCTCCTCCACGTCGCTTTCGCGGTCCGGATCTTCAAGCCGTGCGATCACGTCACCGCGTTTCACGGTTTCGCCCACCCGGACATAAAGCCGCTCAATATACCCTGAATCCGGTGCCTCATATTGAGTGATCGGCGCCATGAAACGCCCGTGATCAAGCGTCAGGCGCGACAGCCTTTCCCACATATGCCCTCCGACGAACCAACCAAGAAAAAGGGCCAGCAGCGTGTAGAAGAGCACATTCCAGATGGCACGCAGGGATCGTGGCTTGGCCTTGGCGAGCCCTTCCGTCTTTTCCTGCTCGGTCTCTCCCATCGGAACAAGGTCCACGGGCGTGTCCAGGCTTGTGATCACCTCACCGACAGATGCCATCTTGCCCGACAGGATGCCCCGGTAGAACGTTGCAAGCGTCTCGCGCTGGCGCACGGTCAGGTTCTTGAAGGTAAACCGGTCGGGTGCGTCCGTTGCGGCCAGATTTACCGGAAACGTGATGTCCACTCCCTGAAACGGCACGCCCAACGCCGTGTGCTGGGTCAGATCATGACCAGCCGGATCAATACAGATGCCTTCGAGCGACCACTGCCTCACTGTCAAAACGGTGCCATCCGCTGTTTGGACAAACAGCGGTGCCGCGACCGCAAAGGAAAGGTCGGGCAGTGGACACTCGTGACGAATGTTCATTGCATACTCCAGACTATTAACCAGATGGACTGGCGCTCTCTCACTCCTGTGAAGTAGCAGTACTGTCGGTCAATGTGGGGTTTGCATCAGGCGAATGTCTGGCGGAGAAGCATAGGCATGCTATCCCAAAGTATAGCCGTCAGAGGCTGGCCATCAGGGCCGCACGTGTCTCGGGCCAGTTCTGTCTCACCGTATCAGCAGCTGCCTCTACCGCTTTCGCCTCACCTGAACGCGCGGCGTTCTCAAGCGCACGCAAGTCTTCTTGATAGCTCAGCAACCCGATCATTCCCGCTGAGCCCACGGATCGGTGGGACACGCTCGCCAGGTTCTCGAAATGCTCTTCCGCCATCTGGCCTGGCAAAACATCCAGCAACGTTCCAATTTCCGCATCAAACTTGTGAACCAGACGGCTCAGCTTTTCAGAGTTCAGCACGGTCTTCAGGTTTCCAAAGATGTCCGGATCAAGGAGGCAGGCGTCCGTGGCTGCGGTTGCAGCTTCCTGTTCCAATGTTCCCAAGCCAAGCACCTCGGAAAGCCCGTGGACAAGATCAGCCTGGGAGACCGGCTTGTTCAGGCAGGCGTTCATGCCTGCCTCAAGAAAGCGTTCCTGTTCTTCCTTCAAGGCATGCGCTGTCAGCGCGACGATGGGCGTTGCGCGATTGGCGGATGTACCAGCCCTGATCTGCAAGGTTGCATCAACGCCGTTCATTTTCGGCATGCTGATATCCATCAAGATGGCCGAATACGCACTGTCAGATGCAGCCTCTATGGCCTCCAACCCATTGTGCGCCTCGCTGACATGCGCACCAGACAGCTCCAGCATCTCCCGGACGATTGTGCGATTGATTTCGTTGTCCTCGACCAACAGGACATGATGACCTTGCAGTTCATGCCTCTCGGACGCCGGGCTAAGCGGGTGACTGCTTTGTGAGGGCGCCTCCGCAATGGCCAGTGGGATCGACACGCTGAAGGTGGAGCCCTGACCCAGCGCACTCTGCACCGCGATGGTGCCGCCCATCTGGCTTGCGATCTGCTTGCAAATTGCCAACCCAAGACCTGCACCAGAGGCCATCCGGTCATAAGACTTCTCTTGGGTGAAAAACCGTTCAAAAATCTTCTCTTGATCAGCCTCGGAAATGCCGACGCCAGTATCGCTGACGTCGAAGACCAGCGCGACGCCCTGCCCGGTCTTCGCGGTCTTCGCCGCTACAGTCACACTGCCTTTGTCGGTAAATTTGAAGGCGTTGCTGATCAGGTTGAAGACGATCTGCCTCAGCCGTTGTTCATCTCCCCAGACCCACTTGTGCGTGATACCGGAAGTGTCCAAATGCAAGGCGTTGCCAGATTGCAGGGCGGCAGGTTCATTGGTCTTGATCGCATCCTGAAAGAAGTTGCCCAAGTCGAACGCATGTTCGACCAGCTCAAGCTGGCCCGCGTCAATACGCGTGATATCAAGGACGTCATTGACATGGTGCAGCAAGATGTCCCCGGACCGCTGGGCAATATCGAGATACTTTTTCTGATCCTTTCTCAGGGGCGTCTTGTTCAACAGCTCAATTGTGCCGAAGATACCGTTCAAAGGTGTGCGCATCTCATGGCTCATCACAGCCAGGAAATTTGACTTGGCGCGCTCTGCCTGCAGCGCATCATCGCGTGCCTGTTTCAGATCACTTTCAGCTTCAAGTCTCTCCGTGATATCGCGCAGGTAGGATATGAAGATTGTTCCGTTCCGGTCCTGCGTCTGACCAATCGATATCTCGACCGGGAACTCTTCGCCCGACTTCCGCAAGGCCGTGACCTCGATCCGGCCCTGCCCGACCAGCTTGGGTTCCTTGGTACGATTGAACCTTTCCATCCCCGCATGATGCGCCGCCCGCATGTGATGCGGAATGATCAGATCAGCCATCTGCGCACCAATCGCCTCTTGCCGGGAATAGCCAAAGACCTGCTCAGCCGCGTCATTGAACTCAAGTATGATACCCTGGTCATCGGCGACAACAATGGCGTCGAGTGACACCTCAAAGGACGATTTGAGCCGTGTATTGGCACGATCCGCGGAGGTTGACATGCGACGAAACGCCCGGTGCTGGCGTAGCTGCAGGTAGCTCATCACCACCAGAAAGAAGATCAGCGCAACTGTGATGCCGACGGCCAACCAAAGCAGCTGTGAAAAGCTCTGTCTTTCCAGATCGGAGCTTTGCGACTGAATGGAAATGCCAGAAATCGCCAACCCGCGCACGTCTTCACCAAGCTCAGCCAACGTCGCCAACATGGCAGGCAGGCCGCCCTCTAGGACCTCATCAGGTCCGTCGATCAATGGCACAAGACTGTCGAGCCGCGACCGGACCTCGGACAGGCCAAGGGTGAAATCCTCGTCCTGGCGCATGATCGCAAAGACCGGGGCCTGTGCGATACCCGATGCGCGGCTATAGACGTTGTTGAACCGTCGACGGACCTCTTGCAGGTCAGGCTCCTCTGACACCAACGCATCCTTGCCCGCATCCAGAAGATGCAGAAGGTCCACCTCAAGCTGAGACAGGGTCCAGGTGACATTGTCCCCGGGTGCCTCGCGCAGCGCCGAAAGCTTTTCGGTGATCAGAAAGAACAGCACCACCAGGGCGGTGATGCTGATACCGATGACAATGCTCGGAAAAAGACGTCGAAACCGTTTCGCTCTCATGGGATCAGAATGCCCCATAATCGCGACTATTTCACGGCCACGATGCGATCAAGTTGCCAGATTGAGCGCGAATAAATCACCTCACTGCGATACTGCGCGTCATCGTCGTAAGGATAGACAATCCAAAGGGGTCCCTTATCCCGTGGCGACATCTCTTCACCGTTCATCAGATAGGCGACAATGGGTGCCTCATCTGTGATGCTTTCAACCGGTATCTCAACTGCGTAGTCGTTCAGCGCGACAGCTTCGATGGTGCCACTCTCCACGCCCGCAAGGTCCAGGAGCGACTTCAGACTGGGGCCGGTGAACGTGACCTCATCCTCAAGCCAGATCGTTGACGTCGTGAATGTCACCTGCGGCAGTTCCTTGAGCTGGGTCAGATCAAGTTGAACCGTACCGTCGACCGTTTCATGGCTCAGCTCCCCGGACAGGGTGAGCAAGACCTCCCCTGAGGGTGCGGCCAAGGTGTCCGCCACGGCTGGGACGGCAGCAAGTAGCGAACAGCAGAATGCGAGTGATGTGAATTTCATGACATTGCTCCGATCGACTGTATTTGAGTTGTCGAACTCTCTACCTGCGAATGGCTTTCGTGACGAACGCGCATGGGTATAGCCACCTATACCGAAGTATAGGTGCCAATCTAACCCATTATTATCAATCAGTTTATCAGCATGACCTTTCCGTCCGCCGAGGCAGACTCGAGTTTCAGTTTCACCTTCTTCACCGTCGCAATTGGGAGCGCTGTCAGGGAGAGAGACCAGATGTCGCTCCGCATCTCGGCTGCAATGCGGTCCGACTTCACAAGTTTCACACGCAGCTTTTTGTCATCCGCATCATAAAGCTCAACCACCAATCGGCCATCGGTTACGCCGGGTGTCTCAATCTGCAGCGTTGAACCCTTGGAGGCATCTGCATTAAGTTTGACGGTCTTCCAGTCTGACGTGATGGGTCCCGCATAGAGTTCTGTCAGATCACTCCCGGCCTGCAACTGCCCCAGAACCTGCCGCAGGCCAGAGACATTGGTCAACGGGCTGGTGTACGGCGTTTCCCAAACCACGGTCTCAAATTGCCCGCGCTCCAGCGCGCCGCTTTGGATGAAAGCCCCCATTGCGCCAACCAATCCACCACCGGTGACCGAGAAATTCTCGACCTCGCGACCGAACGCATGGGCCAGCGCGCCGGAGACTTGATAACTGTCTGTCTTGTACCGGTCTGAAAAACTTGTGCCGACCAGCGCGATGCTGGCGTCCTCACCACCGCTCAACAGAGCATCTGCGCCCCCCACCTTGGCATAGCTTGGCGCAGGGACGACTTCAGCATCGGGCCGGACACCACAGGTCGCCTCAACCACGGCGCTCAGCGATCCTTTCTCGGCATAGCTGTCCGCAAAAGAGATATCATCTAGATCACCAGACAACTGACCAGACAGGTCCGCAAGTCGCACAGCCGAAATCGCCGCCCCTTTTGGTGTCCAATGCGTGTCGCGCGCAAAATAGAATGCATCCGACATCGGCGTCTCTGTCACCTCAGTCAGGTCCGGTGCCGCGATGCCCGCTGAATTCAGCCGCTCAATGTAAGTGCTGAAAGCCAGCCGTGCGTGGTCGCGATCATAGTCCTTTGGCACCGCAGAAGTCGGCGCAAAGAGAGGCCGCGGTGGTGCCGCAAGAACCATCAACTGGGTCCCACGCGAGGCGAATTCCGCTTCGATGGCTACCCAAAGCGCCTCGACCTCTTCGGTCACGTCGAAAGAGGACTTCAGCTGATCCTCGCCAACAATCCACCCCGTTGCCTCATCTGCATGAAATGGACCGCGCTTGGCGTACTTCTTGGGCAATTGGTCGACTTGAGCCAGTTCAGCGCAAAACGTCGATGCTGATGCTTGAGCAGGCACAACCATTGCGCAAGCCATTGCAATAACTGAAAATAGTTTCATCGTTACAGTTCCTTTGAGACATATCGCGCTGGAATTTCCCAGATCACGACTTTAGGGGGGGTGGATTTGAGAAGATCGGAGGCAAGGAATGCCTCCATCGGGGTGAAGGGCCCTTGGCCGCTATGTGCGAAGTTGATCAGATCGGCCTGCAGCGCTTGCTTGAGGAAACCTTCAAAATGCCATTCGGGCTTCGCACTGAAACTTGTGCCGACCAACACAACGTCAACTTGCGGATCACCGAACAGACCGCCTTCGGCGACGACCTCGGTCGAATAGGGTGTGATCATCTGTTGTGACGGCCCGACCCACTGACGGAAAACACCCGTCCGGACAAAGGCGAGCAGATCGCCATCGAAGGGCACATCCGGGGCCGCTTGGGTGATAACAGTAGCGGAGGCCAGCGCATGAAGCGCCAACCGAGTTGCCACAGCTCTTGCTACCACTTGGCTACCTGCAGGCGACCAGTGAGTGTCATCTTTCTGAAAGACCTGAGCTTCCGTTTTTGCGGACATCAACAGAGGTGCTGCATCAAGGGCTGCAACACCTTCAGCGCGCAACTGATCAAGGAAGGTCACCCGGCGCATCCTGATCCGCTCAGTGCGGCGAACACCCAGAAAATCCTCGTAGATTTCAGCCTTGTCCGGAACGATGACCGGCAACACCTCCACGCCTTGCGCCGCCAGATCACGCGCGACCCGCGCCACCTTTGCAGCTGCCATCGCGATATTCGCATCAAACGCTGGCGTTTCCTCCAGCTCTTCGCTGGTGAAAATCCAGCCATCCTCACCCACAATCGCGCCGCGAGCGGCATCGCCAAAGACAGCGAATTTCAACGCACCCATCACGTCAATCGCAGGGTCGCGCAGCACATTCCCGGCGTCAAAGCTGTCTTCATAGATCGTTTGCGAGGTTCCGTCATAAACGGCTGACAAATCCAGCCCCGTTACGGTGCCACGATGCGCGGTAAGCCCGATCGACAGGAATCCAGCCATGGCCGTTGCAGCAAGTGTGGCGGATGACATTGAGATTTGCATGCTACAGCTCCTTAAAACTGAAAATAGAGAAAGGGAGAGTCTGTCTGCGCGATCAGCGCCGTGCAGGAAAACCCGAGGAGCGCAGCCACCCCTGTCCTCCGCGTCGCGATGGGCGCCGCCGACAGCAGCTGCATCAAAGGCTTGCCCGCAACGGCAACCACCGCACCGATCATAAGTGCCGCAACTTCGGTGTTCTGGACCTGCCAGGCAGTCTCAGCACTCAGGGGACCGCCCTGCAATCCCAGCATGCCGCGGTACATGGCGGCAGCCTGTCCAAGGTCCGGCGCGCGAAACAGCACCCAGCCAATCATCACCAGCACCATGGTCAGGGGCCACGCAATTGCCTTAGGCCAGACACTCGCCTTGCCGCGCGCGCCAATCATGCGTTCCATGGCCAAGAGGCAACCGTGCCACGCCCCCCACAGGACAAACGTCCAGTTTGCACCATGCCATAGACCGCCAAGCACCATGGTCAGCATCAGGTTCCGATAGGTGCGCCACGTCCCGTGACGGTTGCCGCCCAGCGGGACATAGAGGTAATCGCGCAGCCAGTGCGACAGGCTGATGTGCCAACGGCGCCAAAACTCAGTAATGGACCTGCTTGTGTAGGGCGCGTCGAAGTTCTCAATGAACTGAAACCCCATCATCAGCCCCAGACCGATTGCCATGGCCGAATATCCAGCAAAATCGAAGAACAGTTGAACGGTATAGGCCCCGGTCCCCAGCCAGGCCTCCGCTGCGGTCGGGGAAGACAGCGTGAACATGCGATCTGCCAACGGGGCGACGTTATCCGCCACAAGCACCTTCATCGCGAGGCCTTGGGCAAAGCGGGTCAGTCCGTTGGCAAACTTCTCCACCGAATGGGTCCGATGCTGAAACTGGTCCGCCAAGTCCTTGTAGCGCAGCACCGGCCCCGCAATAAGCTGCGGGAACAGCGAGCCGAACGCCAGAAAATCAACCAGCCGCCGGGCCGGAGGCGCGTCCTTGCGCGCCACATCAACGATATAGCTGATGCATTGAAACGCATGAAAGCTAATGCCTATGGGCAAGATGATCTGTGGAAGGCTCAGCCCTTCGCCCCCCATGATCTGCGCCATATCGCTCAGCCCACCCAGCACGAAAAGCGTGTATTTGAAATACCCCAGCACCAAGAGGACAAAACCGACACCAAGGCGCACCGCCCATGCCCGCATCTGCTCGGACCTGCCTGACAGCGCGAAATGCGCCGCCAGATAGCTAACCAAAGACAACCCGAACACCACCGCCAGGTAATCCACCCGCCACCACGCGTAAAAGGCGTAGCTGCCCAGAAGGATCACAAGGGATTTCGCCGCGCGCGGGGTCAGGTAGTAGACCACCAGAAAGAACGGCAGAAACCCGAAGACGAACATTGTGCTGGAAAAAATCATGACATCACCCTCGAGGCGTCGCGCTACCGGGCAACCGGCGCAAAGCTGTGTTCCAGCAGCGTCACCCCGTCAGCAGTTGCGATGAATGACAGGTTCTGCCCACGCTTCAGGCTGACATCGAAAGTCTCCAAAGGCTCTGTCGACCCTGACATGAAAACCCCAAGCGACACGCTGACCGGGTTCACACCTCTCGTGTCGCTCTGACCGGCCAAAACATCTCTGATCACCGTCGCAGAATTGTCGGCAAGCCGAAGTTCAACAGGTTGTGCGGTTGTGTTGAGCAAGAACAGGAAAACCTTGCCCTGCCGGGTCCGTGCAGGCTCATCAATCACCAACTCGGACCCATCCGAATTGCGAAAAACCGTTGCCCAGGACCCCTGCGGAATATCTTCGAGAAGTGCTGAGGACACAGGTACGTAAGCGCCGTCTTCAACATCTGTCAGTGAGAAAACCTTGCCTGCAAAAGACGGCGTCGCAGTGTCGGCAAACCCCACAAACCGCACAAAGCTTGCGTCTTCGGGTGCAGGTTCTGCATAGAGGCCCCCGTCTTGCGCGGCGGCGTCAGAAACAAGCAGGAAAGAAGTGCAAATCGCAGCAAGGGTGAATTCACGAGAGTTCATGATCTTGTCCTTTCAAATGGGGTTAGAAGTATTGGGTCATGCGCAGATACACGCGCTTGGCACTGCGGCGGTTCTCGTAAGCGCGTCCGGGCTTGAACACGCCGACACCAAACTCGACCTTAGATTTTTTTCTGGGCCGCCACGCGCCAACAAGGCTGACCTCGTGACCCACATGGCGTGAACGGCCTGTCGTGCGCCCCGAAACACGCGCGGCGGGCGCAATGGTTGAAGCATTTAGCTGCGCGTAGGCATGGGCGCGCAGATCAATCGAAAACTTCCGCGAAGGCCGCAGGCCAATGGCAGCAGTGGCCACCGCCAGATTGGTAAGCTCAGGCTGAAAGACAGTGCCGAACCGTTTGAACTGAGCCTGCCCACCCTCTTTGGCCTTGTGAGAGGAAAGTCTGGGCTCAACATACCCGTCGGTCCCAAACGCAAATCCAACGGTCCACTGCGGGTTGAACTTGGTGGCAGCAAAAGCCCGCGTCACTGTCACATCCGCCGCCAGACCGCCTGCCCCATCACCGACGACACCGGCAAGATACGCGTCGTTGACATACTGGCTGCCAAGCCGCGCCTGCGCGTATCCGGCAAAGTGAAACCGCCGCGCGTCGCCAACCTTCTCCAGCAACCCGTAAATGCCCTGCACGCGGGTCTTGGCGTATCTTTGAAGATGCGCAAAACCATAGAGACCCCGGTCCGCAAAGGCCTCTTGAAAGACAGCGGCCTCCCAGCCCCAGGTATTTGTCTTGTAGCCGATGTGCACACCATCGCCCGCCGCATCCATCGCCCAGCGGCGCGGTTCGGAGAAACGCAGCCGACCAACCGAAAGACGGTGATGGTCAGACAGTGCAAAGCTCAGCTGCGCTTCCTTGACTTTCAGTCGCCTGCGCGCGCCATGGCGGGTCCCGGCATAGGTCCTGTGCTGCTCAGACAGTTCCAGATGAGCAAAGCCGACAATCGCCTCACTGATCCTGAGCTTGACCGCCAGACTGACATCTGCCGTGGTCTGCACGGAGCGCCGGTCCGGGCCATCCAGCGCCAGACCGCTTTCTTGCAGATGCCTGAGCCCCATGCTGCCGCTGTAAGACAGCCGACGACCCAGCGTCTTGCGTGTCTTCTTTCGCGTGTCCGCATCAAAAGCAAACGCCGCGTAGTCCTTGGCCTTCTTTTTGGCCAAAGCTTCTTCTGGAAAAGCCGCCGTGACGCAAAAAATCACGCCAAGAACATACGCGGCCAGTCTAAACCTACTCGTTACAAACACCGATCAATCCTCACACAGACTGGTGCAAGGAACCTGCCCGTTTCGGACCCATGGCGGCAGTCC
>CAYUSM010000007.1:0-42090 GCA_964447345.1 uncultured Sulfitobacter sp.
ACCAAGGATTGGTACATCGAGTTTGGCTATCCGATCCGGTTCCCTTCGATTGAGGTGATGACCATTGGCGCGGGGGGCGGCTCGCTGGCCTGGCGGGACGAGGGCGGGTCTTTGCGCAACGGGCCGCAGTCGGCGGGAGCCACGCCGGGGCCCGCGTGCTATGGCAACGGGAATGAGGTCGCGACCAACAGTGACGCCAATCTGGTGCTGGGGCGGTTGGGGACCTCGCTTGCGGGCGGGGACATCACGCTGGATGCGGACCTCGCTGAGAAGGCCGTGAAAAGGACGGTCGCAGACCCCTTTGGGATGGAGTTGCACGAGGCGGCGGAGGCAATCATCGACGTGGCGAACGCCAATATGGCGAATGCCGTGCGGTTATTGTCGATTGCGCGGGGGCATGACCCGCGTGACTTTGCCTTGGTGGCCTTTGGTGGTGCGGGGGCATTGCACGGGGCCGCTGTGGCCAAGGAGTTGTCGATCCCGGTTGTCATTGTGCCACCCAATCCGGGGGTGACCTCGGCGATGGGCTGTCTGCTGGTGGATATCCAGCACGACTTTTCCGACAGCTTCATGGCCGACGCGGCCTCGACCAAGCCGGAGGACCTTGAGAAGGCGTTTCAGGAGATAGAGAAAGAGGCAGTGGAGCGGCTGCGGCACGAGGATGTGGGGCCGGAAGACACTGTTCTGCAACGCTCCATCGAAATGATGTACATGGGGCAGTGGCGCTCGCTTTCGGTGCCTGCACCAGCGGACGTGACCAGCACCGAAGAGTTGATCGAGGCTTTCCACGCCCAGCATGAGCGGGAATACAACTTCCGCCGCGACGAGGCGCCGGTCAGCATTTTCCGCGTGGCGGTCAAGGCGACGGGCGTGGTGCCCAAGGCAGAGTTCCCCTCCTTTGAGGTTACGCAACATACGCCCGACGCGCAGGGCACGCGCGAAGTCTGGTTCGACGGGAAGGGACACAAGACCAACGTCTATGACCGTGCACTGATCAAGGCGGGTGCGGAACTGACCGGCCCTGCGATCATCGATCAAGTCGATTCAACCACCGTTGTGCCGCCCGGGGCCACCGCAAAGGTTGATCAGTACATGAACATTCTTATCCGTGTGGGGGATTGAGACATGAGCACGACACAGGAACTGGATGCGGTCACCTTCGAGGTTCTGAAGAACTCTTTCATCACTGCCGTCGACCAGATGGCCGAGCAGATGCTGCGCACCTGCTATTCCTTCGTGATCTACAACCGCGACTTTTCGAATGCTTTGCATGATGCCGAAGGCAACTGCGTAGCGCAGGGGAACGCGGATATCGCGGTGCACGTCGGCACGTTGCATTACACCTGCAAGGACGTGATCCGCGTCTTCGGCGGGGACATGTATCCGGGCGATGTTTATGCCATCAATGATCCTTATGCGGGGGGCACGCATTTCAGCGATGTGCGCCTCATTCGGCCGATCTTTGACGAGGAAACGCTGATCGGATTTTCGCAGTCGAACGGTCATTGGTCCGATCTTGGCGGCTCGGTGCCCGGATCGTTCAATGTAGCGGCCCACGAGATGTTCGGCGAAGCCGTGCGCATCACGCCGGTGCGGCTGTTCCACAAGGGCAAGTTCTGCGCTGACGTGGCCAATATGATCGCGGCGAACACGCGCGATCCAGCGTCGATCATCGGGGACATTCACTCGCAGGCGCAGGCCACGCAGGTGGCCGAGCGCGAGGTGCAGCGGCTGGTGGCCAAGTACGGCCGCGAGCAGGTGCTGCAGGGGATGCGCGAGGTGCAGGACTACGTCGAACGCTCCGTCCGGCAACGGATTAAGGAGCTGCCGGATGGGACCTGGGAGGCGGTGGATTACATCGACCGCGATCCGGGCGCAGGCGAGGGAATGATCCCGATCCATGTGAAGATGACGATTAAGGGCGATGAAATCCTCTATGATTTTGAGGGCAGCCATCCGACGATTGCCTCGATCTACAACTCTGCCGATGGCGCGACGTTTTCGGCGGTGGCGGCGGGGATGAAGACCTTCTTTCCCGAACTGCCGCTCAACAGCGGGTTCTATCGGCCTTTGGAGGTGACGGCGCCGGAGAATTCCGTGGTCAGTGCCAAATGGCCTGTCGCGGTCACTGGCTTCCTGATGCCATTCGAGAAGATCATGAATGCAATCTTTGAGATGTGGTCGCAGATCATTCCGGAACGGGCCATCGCTTGTGCCTTTAACCTCGAATACTTGCTGGCGGGCGGCAACGACCTGCGCAAGCCGGAAAAGCCCATCTACATGTTCTACGAATGGCTCCCCGGCGGCTGGGGCGGTCGCAACGGCAAGGACGGCAGTGATGTCACAACTGCCTGTTTCGGCACCGGGCTGATGTCGCAGCCGTCTGAAGGCAACGAGCGGGTAAATCCGACCCGTGCTGATGAGTTCCAGATCATGCAGGACAGCCCCGGACCGGGCAAATGGCGCGGGGGCGCGGGGGTGATCAAGGGATCGACGCTGCTTGAGGCGGAGAACACGGTCATCTCGTACATCTGTGACCGGGAAAGGGCGGTTGTCTGGGGGATCGAAGGTGGTCTGCCGTCGATGCCGCATGGTCTGATGATTGAGCACTCGGAAACCGGTGAGGAAAAATGGCTCGGCTCGGTCTTTTCAAATTATAAGATCAAGTCAGGCGACCGCTTCACCCGGCCGACTGCAGGTGGGGGCGGCTTTGGCGACCCGCTGGAGCGGGACCCGGAGCAGGTGCTTGAGGACGTGATCGATGAGTATGTCTCAGTCAAAAGGGCCGAGTTGGACTACGGAGTAGTGATTGAGGCGGTTGATCCCGATGTCCTGGAATATCGTATTGACAACGCCGCAACCGAGAAGGCGCGCGCTTACATCCGTGAGAACCGCAAAGACTGGGCGCGGACTGACCCCAGCGATGTGTCCAAGATGTACCAAGCCGGAGACATCGACCAGATGGATGCCGTACGCCGCTACGCGGTCATCCTTGACTGGGGGACGGGAGAACTGATGCCGACATCAACTGACCAGTTCCGCGAAAGCTTTGAGCAACGCTCTGTGACGCACTGGTCTTGAGTTCAAGAAACCCGGAGCGCCCCCAAGGCGCTCTGGGGTGTGCCAAAGAGACCGCGGAAATAGTCGCGGAAGGCAATCATGATCGGCGTGAACTGAGCGTCCTTGCGCCAGACAAGGCCCACATCCATGGGCGGGATCTCCGCGCTCAGGTTCGCCACTTCGATCCGTCGTCCCTCCAGCGACCAGGGACGATAGACCATGTCGGAAAGGATGGAGACACCTTGACCATTGGCCACCATACTTCGGACCGCTTCAACCGAAGAAGTCCGCAAGACGACATTGGGCGTTGCGGCACTTGGCGCCCAGTAACGCATCGCGGTGTGTGCGGCCTCGTCCACCGTCAGCATCACGTAGGGCTCTTTCGCCACATCCGCCAGATCAAGATCCTTGCGATCGGCCATCGGGTGGCGGGACGACAGCCAGAGCCTGCGGGGCGAACTCAGCAGCGTTTCTTTGGCAAGCTCCGGGTGCGATATGTTCGACGTGAGAGCGACTGCAATCTCGATCTGGTTGTCGAGCAGCGCGGCCTCAAGCGCCTGCCGCGACATCTCGCTAACCTTCAGGGTCACATCGGGCATCACTCGGCCGAGCCGCTCGATATGTCCAGGCAGGAAGTAACCAAGCACCGTGTACGTCGCGGCGACTGTCAAATCGCCCTGCAATTCGATGGTGTCGGCGGCCCGCAGACTGTCCTCGACCTTCGCCACGATTTCGTAACCGGAGGCGAGGAAACGACGGCCGGCATCGGTCAGGGACATGCCTTGTGCGGAGCGGATGAAAAGCTTTGTGCCCAAAATTGCCTCAAGTTCACGCACCGCTGCCGTTACAGCGGACTGCGAAACGGAAAGTTCGACGGCGGCTCGGCTGACCTGACCCAGCTCTGCAGTAGCAATAAAATACTTAAGATGCCGGATGTTATACGACATTGCTGTGATATCCTTATGGGCCTCATGATGAGAATATCAGAAATTCTGATATCACAACCACAGAAAAAAGAACTTCTGTTCTCTCGGATTCGGACCCAGGCTACGAACGGTCAACGCAAGCTGCCTTGGGGGAATGCGCCATGTATCGTTCGACGGTCGACTTGAATTGTGACATGGGCGAGGGCTTCGGCCATTGGACCTACGGCGACGCGCCGGATTCAGCGCTGATGCCGCTGATCAGCTCCGCGAATGTGGCTGCTGGATACCACGCGGGCGATCCCAACCAAATGGACGCCGTCGCGAAAATGGCGGCAGAGCACGGTGTCGGACTCGGGGCGCATCCGGGCTATCAGGACTTACAAGGCTTTGGGCGTCGAACCATCGCGGCGCGTCCCGAAGAGTTGGTCAACGACATCATCTATCAGACTGGCGCCATGCGGGAGTTTGGCAAGCGGTACGGGATACCGTTACAGCATGTCAAACCGCACGGGGCGCTTTACATGACGGCGGCCAGCGACGTGGAACTGTCCCGCCAATTGGTCGAAGCCCTGCAAAAGACAGGCCCGGATCTGTTTCTCTACTGCATGTCCGTCTCAGAGACCTACCGCATCGCAACCGAGGCGGGTCAGCCGGTGATCCGTGAATTCTACGCGGACCGGGATTATGACAATTCCGGCTCCATCGTATTTGCCCGAAAGATGCGCAAGCTGGACCCACAAGAGGTGGCTGACAAATGCCTGCGTGCCTGCAAGGAGGGCAAGGTAACGACGGTAGAAGGCGATGTCATCGAAATCCCCTTCGAGTCGATCTGTTTTCACTCTGACACACCTGGCGCCCTCCAGATTGGGACGGCCATCAGGGAGACACTCATACAAAACGGGGTGACCATCGCCCCGCCGAGCGCGGGCTGAGCGCCGCCGCTAAGCAACATTCAGACGAAAGGAACAACACCTTGTCCAAGCATATTCAATCTCCACTGCCCGGCACCTTCTATCGCAAGCCTGCCCCGGAGGAGCCGCCATTTGTCGAAGACGGTGGCTCGGTCAAGGAAGGTGACACCATCGGGCTGGTGGAAGTGATGAAAACTTTTCACGAGGTCAAAGCTGAGATTTCCGGCGATAACGCACGCTTTGCTGTCGGGGATGAAGAGCCGGTGACCGCAGGTGCCGTGTTGGTGGAACTCGACTGAATGGATCTGACCGGCAAAAGACTGTTTATCGCCAATCGGGGTGAGATCGCTGTGCGTGTGAACCGCGCGGCGAAGGCACTGGGCATGACGGTGGTGCAGGCGCATTCAGAGGCGGATGCGGAGATGCTCGCCGTGCGGCTTGCCGACGAGGCCGTTGACATCGGGCCTGCCGCCGCCAGTAAGTCCTACCTCGACGTCGACAAGGTGGTTGCTGCAGCCAAGGGAGCAGGCGCGGATGCGGTGCATCCGGGTTACGGGTTTCTGTCAGAGAATGCGCGCTTTGCCCGCGCCGTGGAAGACACCGGCATGATCTTTGTCGGACCCCACGCCGATACCATCGCTCGTATGGGAGACAAGGTTGCCGCGCGAGATGCAGCGATTGCGGCGGGTGTGCCGGTCGCTCCCGGAAGCGAGGGGGCGATTGCTTCGGTCGAGGACGCTTTGAAGGTCGTGGGAGAGATCGGCTACCCGGTAATGATCAAAGCTTCAGCTGGCGGCGGGGGGCGCGGCATTCGAGTGGCCAACTCCGACGAAGAGCTGGCCAAGCTTATCCCGCAGGCCAGCTCCGAGGCCAAGGCCGCGTTCGGTGACGGGGCGCTCTATGTCGAGCGCATGGTAACGGACGCGCGGCATGTTGAGGTGCAGATCATGGGGGATGGTTCCCGTGCGGTGCATCTGTTCGAGCGCGAATGCTCGCTTCAGCGGCGCCGTCAGAAGGTTTGGGAAGAAGCGCCCTGTGCAGAGCTTTCGCAGGCAGCGCGCGACCACGTTTGTACAGCTTCTGTGGGTTTGGCCGAAGCAGTTAATTACCGTGGTGCTGGGACGCTGGAGTTTCTCTACGAGCCTGCGCGGGACGCTTTCTATTTCATGGAAATGAACACCCGCATTCAGGTCGAACATCCGGTTACAGAAATGATTACCGGCGTTGATCTGGTGCAGGAGATGATCCGCGTGTGCTTTGGCGCGCCGCTGTCCATTGATCAAGAGGCGCTCGCCATCAACGGCCACGCCATTGAGGTGCGAGTGAATGCTGAGGATGCGGCGAACAATTTCATGCCCTTCCCGGGTGTGACGGGGACCATGACGTTACCCGATGACGTGCGCTTCGACACGATGCTTTACGAAGGCTATGCGATCCCGCCCTTTTACGACTCGCTCTTGGGTAAACTGATTGTCCATGCCGAAGACCGCCCGGCGGCTTTGGAGAGACTTCGCCGCGCGCTTGAAACCATGAAGTTGGAAGGGCTCAAAACGACCCTCCCGCTCTTCAGGGCGCTCGCGAATGATCCCACCGTAGTCGCCGGTGAAGCGAACACCGCCTACCTCGAAAAATGGCTGGAAACAGCCGAGATCGACCCTGCCTGAGCGCGGGGTCAGCCCAAATAACCGGCCCGCCCAGGGCTAGACCGACCCAAATGGCCGCATCTGCGGCAAGGAGGCAAGCACACGATGAAGACACGATATTCATTCGGCGGCGACGAACATGTTTTCGTCGAGGTGGACGAGGAGATGTCGCTCGACGCATTCTTCAAGTCCCTTTCGATGACGAATGCCGTTCGCGACAGCAAGATCAGCGGCGTTACCGAGATCTGCCCGGCCAACGCGTCCTTCCAGATCAAGTTCGATCCCGACCAGATCGCGCCGGACGACATGCTGGCAGAACTGAAAAAGCTCGAAGGGGCGGCGGAGAACGCGGACAAGAAGATGACGACGCGGATCATCGAGATCCCCGTCTACTATCAAGACCCTTGGACGCACGAGACGCTGATGCGGTTCCGCGAGCGGCATCAGGACCCGGACGGAACGGATCTTGACTATGCCGCCCGGATCAACGGTTTTGACAGCGCCGAGGCCTTTATCGAGGCGCATCATGCGAACCCGTGGTTCGTGTCGATGGTAGGTTTCGTCTCGGGTCTGCCTTTCCTCTATCAGCTGGTCGAGCGTGAGCGGCAGTTGCAGGTGCCCAAGTACCTGCGGCCCCGCACCGATACACCCAAGCTGACCGTAGGCTACGGCGGCTGTTTTTCCTGCATCTATTCGGTGCGTGGCGCGGGCGGTTATCAGATGTTCGGGATCACGCCGATGCCGATCTATGACCCGGAGCAGAAGATCAGCTACCTGCAGGACTTTATGGTCTTCTTCAAACCCGGCGACATCGTGAAATGGAACCCCATCGACCGCGCCGAATACGATCGCATTGTGGCGGACGTCGAGGCGGGCACCTACGCCCCTAAGATCGTTGAGGTGGATTTCGACCTCGACGCCTGGAATGCCGATGTGGACGGCACCAATGCCAAGCTGATGGAGGCGCTCAATGCCGGTTAATGTGATCAAACCCGGTCTGCTGACCACCATTCAGGACATGGGCCGCCCCGGTTACTTCCACCTTGGCATCCCCATCGGCGGGGCGATGGACCGCATGGCGCTGCGCGCAGCGAACCTTCTGGTTGGCAATGATGAAGGTGCTGCGGGGTTTGAGGCTGTGTTCATGGGCCCTGAGCTGGAGTTTACCGAGGACGCAACAATTGCCGTCACTGGGGCAGAGATGCCTGTGATGATTGACGGAGAGGAGCAATCCGGCTGGACCTCACTTGCCGTTAAGGCCGGGCAGGTGCTCAGTTTCGGCTTCCTCAAGGCAGGCGCACGCGCCTATATCGCCATTTCCGGCGGGATCGACACACCGCCTGCTTTGGGGTCCCGTTCCACTTACGCTATTGGCGCATTGGGCGGCGTCGAAGGCCGCGCGATTGCTGCGGGCGACAGTTTGCCATTGGGGAAGGGTGCTGGCGGTAAGGCAGGCGCAAGCATCAGCGCTGACCTGCGCCGCGACCCCGGCAGCCCGGTGGAGTTGCGCGTGCTACCGGGCCTTTACTGGCACCGGATCACCGAGAAGGCGCAGAGCGGGTTCTTTGACGACGAGTGGAAGGTGGCCCCTGAGGCGGACCGTATGGGCTATCGTTTCCGCGGTGGCAATCCGTTGGAGTTCGTCGAGCGCGAACAGCCCTTCGGAGCAGGATCGGATCCGTCGAACATCGTTGACGGCTGCTATCCCTACGGCTCCGTGCAGGTACCGGGTGGGACGGAGCCTATCGTACTGCATCGTGACGCGGTGTCGGGTGGTGGGTACTTTATGATCGGCACAGTGATTTCAGCGGACATGGACCTAATCGGACAGCTTCAGCCGCATACGCCAGTGAAGTTCGTGGAGGTGGACATGCCGACGGCCATACAGGCCCGCGCAGATCGCTCGGCCCTCATGGACCGCATTCGGAGCGCGCTAAGCTGATGGCGGGCGAGCGGGGATCCACGCAAGGGGTGGCACCAGCTGTCCATCGCGCCCGCGCGCCGCTTCGGGTTCTGGGCACTTCCGTGACCCAGACCCAGGCGCTCAAACGCGCCGCAGAAGAAGACCTTGGTCTCAAGCTGACCTTTATCACTCTGGATGGGACCGAGGCGCAGAGACAGGGCGCGTTGAACCCTGCCAGCTTCGATGTCTATGACCAGTGGTTCCACGACATCGACCTTATATGGCCTACCGGGTCGATCCGCGCGATCGATGTCGCGCGCATTCCGCGGTGGGAGGAGATTAACGCACTGCCCAAAACAGGGCGCCTGTCCCCCGATTTGCCCCGACCCGTGGGGGGCGATCCGTCAAAGCGGCTCTTCGTGCAGCTTGACGGCACGCTTGGCGACACGCCATCGGAGCGCATCAGCATGTTGCCAACGGTGCACAACGCGGACAGCTTCGCTGTGGTCGGCGTCAACCCTGCGACGGTGACCAGCTGGTCTGCCCTGCTTGACCCACAGTGGGCGGGTCAGGTCGCCCTGCAGGCCGATGCCGCCATCGGGGCGCTTGATCTGGCGCTGGGGTTGATGGCGCAGGGCGATCAGGATGCGGCCAGTCTGGGTGACATGTCGCTGGAGGAAATCGACCGGCTGACAGCAAGCCTGCAAGAGCGGGTCGAGCAGGGATTCTTCGATTGCATCTGGTTTGATGAGGACGAGGCGGTTGCCGCATTCCAGTCGGGTGCTCCCAAGATCGGGTCGATGTGGTGGTCAGGTTTCTGCCGACTGCGTGCAGCGGGCATCCCTGCAGCAATGGTCACGCCAAAAGAAGGTTATCGCGGCTGGTTCGGAGGGCTTGCGCTGTCCTCTCAAATGGACGACCGGGTCGGAGGTGCGGCCTATGACTATCTCAATTGGTGGCTTGATGGGCGTCCCGGCGCGATGATGGCCCGTTCCGGTGCCTATATGGCGAATCCCGAAGCTGTCCGGCCCCATCTCAGCGCAAACGAATGGGACTTCTGGTACGAAGGTGCCCCCGCCACTGCGCCGATCACGGACAGCGAGGGCCGGGTCATCTTCCGGATCGGTGAGCAGCGCGAAGGTGGCAGTTATTTCAACCGCATGTCACGCGTCCGGGTGTGGGACGCGGTGATGAACGAACACAACTATCTTGTGCGTAAGTGGGAGGCCGCGCTGGCCCCCATGACGCGCCGCCTCAGGGCGCTTGCCGCTGCAGGTAGTCTGGCAACCGGGGCTGCGGAAAGACGGAGATCGCAATGAGCCGCTGCCGCGTTCTTTCTGCCGACAGCCGGATGTGCTCTTCCAGGCTTTGGGCGGCCGCATTGTGAGAGCCGCGTATCAGGAAATCCAGGACGATTGCATGCTCCCCGAGCGCAATCTCGAATGGGGCGGTACCGATGTTCGCGGCAAAGACATTGTTTACCACCAGTGCTACATGCGTCTGGCTGATCATGCGCAAAAGGTGCGGATTGGGGCAGCTCTGCAAGAGCCGGACGTGGATGTCATGCTCAAGCCGCTCATAAGTCGCTGCGTCGAGCACTCGGGGTGTGGCGAGGCTATCCTTAAGTCGCGCGCGCATCTCTTCAATCTCTGCAGGTGGGATCAGCGGCGCGCTTTCGATCAGCGCCAGCGGTTCGAGCTTTGCCCGGATAGAAAAAAAGTGCGAAACATCTCGCGCGGTCAATGGTCCCACAACCCAATGCGAGCGCAGGTCCTTATAGACCAGCCCCCGGTCGCGAAAGCGGCCCAGAAGGTCCCGGACTATGTTGCGGCTGACCCCGAAATGGTCCGCAGCTCCCTGTTCGTTGATCCGGTACTTGCCGAAGGGCAGGGCGCTTGCCAGCGCAGTTTGAAAGCTTTGCGCGATCAGTTCCGCCGAGCCCGGTTTTGGCTCGGTCCGTTCTGCGGGGTCAAGTCCGAGCATGGCCGGGGTCAGCCGGTCCCGGCGCGGCGGGATGCTTTCGTCACGACCAACAACAAAGCCTCTGCCATCGAAGCGGCGCAGATGATCGGATGCGAGCAGATGGTTAAAGGCTGTGCGCACCGGTGTGCGGCTGGTGCCGAAGAGCTTGGCGACTGCGCCCTCGGTCAGAACCGTGCCGTCGGAAAGCAGTCCGGAGGCAATCGCCGCCTCCAGTGCGGTCTTGATTTCGATGTAGTGTGGGGCAGGCCGTGCAGGCCCTTCCTCGGGAGTGTCAGCTTGAATTTCCATTGTTGGTTGAAGCGTCTACCTTGTTTTCGCTCTAACGGCCATGGAAAACTAGATACAGCACTTCGCGGACAAAAGACATTTTTATCTGCTCAGAATTCAGTCAATTTTCTGGAAGAGACCCAAACGAGCCAATCTTATTGGGGAATCCACAGAAAAATTTTGACTTTTGCTCGCAATGCGCAAAAATTGTGTGCATCTGCAAGCGATCTGATTCACGCATGCTAGCTGGGGTACAATCACTATGATGGAGCTGAAGGGATTGTCGAAGTTCTACGACGGCAAACCCGCGATCGTTGATCTGTCGCTCTCGGTGGAGGACGATGAATACCTCACGCTTCTGGGGCCGTCTGGATCTGGCAAATCGACGCTTTTGCGGCTGATGTCCGGGCTGGATCGCCCCGACAGCGGACAGATTTTGTTAAACGGCGAGGATATCACGCACCGTCCGACCCATACGCGGGGTCTGGGCTTCGTGCAGCAGAACTATGCGCTCTTCCCGCATATGACAGTTGAGCAGAATGTCGGATTTGGTCTGGAAAACCGGTTGATTGATCCTGTCACGGATGAAAGCGAAGTTCGCCGCCGTGTGGGTGAGATGCTGCAGCTTGTCGGCCTTGAGGGACTGGGCGGTCGGATGGTCGGGCAAATCTCCGGTGGCCAGAAGCAGCGGGTGTCGCTCGCGCGTACATTGATCACCCAGCCAAAAGTCTGCCTGCTTGACGAGCCCCTTGGTGCACTCGACGCCAACCTGCGTGAGCGCATGACGATTGAGCTGCGCAAGATCCGTGAGGCGCTGGGCGTGACCTTCTTCCACGTCACCGGAAACGAAAGCGAAGCCATCGCAATGGGCGACCGAATGATTGTTCTCGATGAGGGACATGCGGCACAGATTGCTCCGCCGGATCAGGTCTTTGACCAGCCCGCGACGATCCGGGTGGCGCGGTTCCTGAACGCCTATAATGTACTTCCGGGTGAGACGTCAGCAGGCGTATTTACCAGCGGCGATCTCAGCCTTCCACTGCCCCCTGGCATCTCTGTCGCCTCAAGCGCAGCCGTTCAGTTCGACACGCCCGAAATCGTGCGGGCCGAGAGCGAAACGCCGAAGGCGGAGGCCAGCATCCGCGCGGTCTTTGTGGCGAGTGAGTTCATGGGATCCAAGGTCGTCTATTTCTTCCGCAGGCAGGATGGCAACATGTTCGAAGTCGAACGCCACCTGAGTTCGTCCGACCCCGAGACGTTCGATGCCGGGCAGGAAGTTGTCCTGGCATGGAGTGCCAAGGACACTCTGTTCTTTGACGCCGGGGGTGACCTGATCCAGCAGACAGCCGTCAAGGGAGCCGCGTGATGGTTGCCACAAGCACAGATAACGCCAAAACCGCGACACCCGGTGAGGGGTTCCTTGCACGCAACCGGACTTTCCTTTTGCTCGCTCCCGGCGTGTTGTGGATGCTGCTCTTCCTGGTCGTGCCGCTCCTGATGATGGTCTACGTCAGCTTTTGGACACAAACGACATTCTCCATCAACTCCACACTGACAACCAAGAGTTGGGAAACCTTCTTTGCCTCTGAGACATACTTTGGGGCCCTGTTACGGACCCTGCGTATCTGGCTGACGGTGCTCTTTTTCACGCTTCTGATCGGCTATCCGACGGCGCTCTTCATCGGGCAATTCGTGCGAAACAAGACCACCCAGACGATCCTGCTGGTGGCTTGTGTGATACCGTTCTGGACATCCTTTCTCATCCGCGTGCTGGCGTGGCGCCCGATGCTGGGCAAGGAAGGCGCGATCAACATCATGCTGCAAGGCACCGGAATCATTGATCAACCCATTGAAGTGCTGCTCTTTACCGAGTTGTCTGTGATCATCGGTATGGTTCAGATTTACGTGGTCTTCATGGTCGGCCCCATCGCGTTCATGCTGGCCCGGATCGACGAAAGTCTGATCGAGGCGGCGCGCGATCTGGGGGCTTCGGCCTGGACGATTTTTCGAACCATCATTTTCCCGCTCAGCCTTCCGGGCGTGGTGGTGGGCGCGATTTTCGTCTCTGTCATGGTACTTGGCGAATTTGCGACGGCCTCGGCCCTGTCGGGACGCAAAGTGAACCTGTTGGGGAACATCATCGTGACGCAGGTGGGATCCTTGAAGTGGGCCTTCGCGGCAGTAGTCGGCGTGATCCTCACCGTGGTCATGGCGATTGTCATCACAGCGTTGTTGCGGGTCGTGAACCTGCGCCGCGAGTTGTGAGGGAGGAAGAAAGATGCATCAGCTCCGCTCCCTCCGCGTGATCCTCGCGATCTACACCGCGCTTTTCATCGCCTTCCTTTATGGTCCTTTTATCGTGATGGGCATCCTCAGCTTCCAGAAGGGACCGGACGGAGGGCCGCAGTTTCCGATCATTGAATGGTCAACCTTCTGGTACAAGCATGTGCTTGGCTTTGCGCCGCCATCCCGGGTCGCACCGTTGCCGATTGGGGAGGCACTTACGCGTTCGCTCACCCTGGCCTTCGCCACAATGGTCGTTTCCACCGTGCTGGGAACGCTGACCGCACAGGCGTTTCGGACGAAGTTCAGAGGCTCGGGTTTTGTTTTTTACCTCGTCGTGCTGGGCATGATGGTGCCGGGCGTGCTGCTGGGTCTCGGCATGTCGCTGGTCGCCAACCAGTTCGGCATCGATCGCAACTGGTGGAGCACGGCCTTCGTGCTGCATGTGGTCTACACCTATCCCTTTGCGTTCCTGGTGATGTTGGCGATCTTCAATCGCTTTGACAAATCGGTAGAGGAAGCCGCCTGGGCGCTCGGCGTCCCGCCAGGGCGGACGTTCCGGAAGGTGACCTTTCCGATGATCTTCCCTGGTGTCCTTTCGGCAATGCTTTTTGCGCTTACGCTTAGCTACGATGAATTTCCGCGAACCCTCTTCACGGGTGGCTCGGACGTGACAATGCCCATCGCGATCTATGGCACCTTTGCGGTGGAAATTCATCCCAACCTCTTTGCCTTCGGTGTGCTGACAACACTATTTTCCTTCGCGCTTCTCGCGGTTTACGGCATCCTGATGGGCCTCGCGGTACGGCGCTCGCGCCGGGCCACCGGCATACAGGAGGACATCTGATGTCCGGCCGTCTTTCCCATCACACCGCCATGGTGACCGGTGCGGGGAGTGGCATCGGAAAGGCGATTGCACTGCGGCTGGCCTCCGAAGGAGCGCGGGTGGTGGTGCAAGACTTAAGTGAGGAGAAGGCGCAGGCGACATTGGGTCAGATCAGTGGCGACGCCATCGCGGTTTGCGGGGATGTCAGCGCCGCGAGCGATGTGGATAGTGCCTTTTCCGCCTGCCGTGAGGCCTTTGGCGATCCAACGGTTATGGTCAATAACGCCGGGATCGTGCATCAAGCGCGGTTCGCGGCGCTTGAGGACGCGGACTGGGACCGCATGATCGCAGTCCACCTGCGCGGCACGTATCTTTGTAGCCGTCGCGCGATTGGTCCGATGCTGGCGGCCAAAGCTGGCGTGATCGTCAACATCGCCTCTCAGCTTGGGCAAATCGGCGGCGTTGAATTGGTGCACTACTCCGCCGCGAAGGCCGGGATCATCGGCATGACCAAGGCACTTGCCCGCGAAGTCAGCGCGCAAGGCGTTCGTGTAAACGCCGTCGCTCCAGGGCCGATCAACACTGAACTGGTGATGGCGCTGTCAGAGGACTGGCGCAGGGCCAAGGCAGCCGAACTGCCGCTGGGCAATTTCGGAGCACCAGAGGATGTCGCCGCTACGGTGGCGTTCCTCGTGTCTGACGACGCGAAGATTTACGTGGGCCAGACGCTCGGCCCCAACTCCGGCGATGTGATGCTTTAGCGATGAGGGAAAGGGGGGCGACATGAAGACAGTTATCATCACGGGTGCAGGCATTGGTATCGGGCGCGCAACCGCCCAATCCTTTGGCAAGGCGGGTTACCGGGTGATCGTGACGGATATCCTTGCCGACGAAGGAGAACATGTCGCCGAAGCGATCAATGCCGACGGCGGGACCGCTGAGTTTCACCCGCTCGATGTCACGTCGACCGAAGCCGCCGATGCACTTGTCGCGAAAATCGAAGCTGACTACGGCGCGCTCGACAGCATCGTTTGCAACGCAGGGATCGCGCATAGGGTGCCGCTCGACGATCTGACCGACGAGAAATGGGATTTCACCTTCGACGTGGACCTAAAAGGCATGATCCGTGTGATCCGCGCCGCCGCACCCAAGATGCGCGAAGCGGGTGAGGGTTCCATCGTCTGCCTCAGCTCCATCATGGGGGTGGCATATGGCTGGGACGAACACGTGCATTACTCCGCCGCCAAATCCGGCGTGGTCGGTCTCGTGCGTGGCCTTGCCGTGGAACTCGCGGCCAAGGGCATTCGCGTCAATGGCGTGGCCCCCGGCTATATCCGCACCGCACAGGCACTGTCAGAAGAACATTCGCTGGGGCCAGCAGGCCTTGAGAAAGCGGCAGAATTCATCCCGATGGGACGGGTCGGCGAAGCCGACGACATCGCGGACGTCATCCTTTTCCTCGCATCAGATGCGGCCCGGTACATGACCGGCCAGGTCGTCACAGTGGACGGAGGATTACTCGTAGGCAGGTACTGAAAGGGCAAAAAAAACGGTCTTACCACCAACGCAAAGGGAGTACGGAAATGAACAGAAACGATATGTCACGCAGAGGGTTTCTCGCAGGCTCGACAGCATTGGGAGCGGGATCCGTCCTGTTCACCCCCCAGATGGCGCTGGCCGATGGGCATCTTGCCGGGCAAGAGCTGCGCACAGTGGGTCTGTCGGTGACGGTCCAGGAACGCATTCTGAACGACTTCAAGGAAAAGTCCGGCGTCGGCTCGGTCTCGGGCAAAGCGGATATTTTCCCCAACACACAGACCGAACTGCTGTCAGGCTCCAATGCCTATGATGTCTGGGAGACAATTGGCGAGCGTCTGCCCGCCATGACAATCACAAACACGATCAAGCCGATCCCGACCTCATCGCTGTCGAACTGGGGCAACATACGCCCGACGTTCACTGAATCCGATCCGAGGATGGAAGCGCGTGCGCAAATCTCAGGCCAGATCTGGGCGGATGAAGGCAAGACCGAGCTTTGGATGGTGCCGACGGTCTACAACTTCGACTCTATTGGCTATCGCCCGGACCTTGTAGATGCCGAAGAGGCCAACACATGGACTTCGCTGTTTGACGAAAAGTTCAAGGGCAAGACTGGTCTGAATGTCGATCCGTTGATTGCCTTTGGGCAAGCGGTGCTGGCGATGACCGAGCTTGGCATGCTGGAGAACGAGAACCCCGGCAACCCGACCATCGAAGAGATCGACGAGGCGGCCAAATTCCTTGTCGCCAAGAAAAAGGCAGGCCAGTTCCGCGCGCTCTGGGGCGACTTTGGCGAACTGGTAAACCTGCTGGCATCGGGCGAGATGATCCTTGCGGATGCCTGGCAGCCTGCCGTGATGGCAGTCAAGGCGCAGGGCATCGAATGCTCCTACGCTGTGCCGCGTGAAGGGTACCGCGCCTGGTCCATCGGCAACTCGCTCATTGCGAACTCGCCAAACCAGGATGCCGTGATCGCCTATTGCGACTACTGGCTGTCTGGTCCGCCTGCGATCACCGTGTCCGAGCAGGGCTACTATTCGCCCACAACCAACATCAAGGACGTGATGGACGCCGACAAATACGGCTTCTGGTACGAGGGCAAGCCATGGGTCGGCGCACCGGACCGTGGCATCATGGAAGGCGATCTCCGCGACGGCGGCTCGCTCGAAGAGCGCGCGTCCAAGATCAAGTACTGGCACCAGTGGCCGGACGAGTACGATCACCTGATCAGCAAGTGGGACGAGTTCCTGAGCGCCTGATCTGGCAATACGCAAAAGGGAAGAGCGTCTGCGCGCTCTTCCCACCAATCCTATAGATGACAGAGGCGCTTGTGTGATGGCCGACTATGATCTTGAACTGGTCAATCTGCGGAAAGTCTATCCCGGCGGCACCGTTGCCGTGGAGAACTTTGATTTGCAGGTTTCGAAAGGCGAGTTCATCTCTTTCGTCGGACCTTCGGGCTGTGGTAAAACGACAACCCTCCGCATGATTGCGGGATTGGAAAGCATCACTGATGGAAACCTGCTGATCCGGGGCAAGGACTATACCCATATCCCCACCGAGCAACGACCGACGGCCACCATTTTTCAGAACTACGCGATCTTCCCGCACATGACCGTGCGCGAGAACATTGCCTTTGGCTTGAAGGTCCGCAACCTCGCCAAATCCGAAGTCTATGCTCGAGTCGATGCGATGATCGAAAAGCTGGAGCTTGGCGATGTCGCGGGCGAAAAGGAAGCCTCGCTGTCCGGCGGGCAGAAGCAGCGTCTGGCATTGGGCCGAGGGTTGGTGACCGAACCGGACATTCTCCTGCTGGACGAACCTCTGGGGGCACTTGATGCCAACCTACGCAAGTCGATTCAGGAAGAACTTAAGATATTGCAGCGCGAGTTGGGGATCACTTTTGTTTTCGTGACCCACGCGCAGTCCGAAGCGCTGTCGATGGGCGACCGCGTCGTGGTGATGAACGCCGGGAAGGTCGAGCAAATATCGCCTCCCTTCGAGCTCTACACCCGCCCCAAGTCGCCCTTTGTCGCTCGCTTTATTGGGCGTAACAAAATCATCGACGGGCAGCTTGCCTCGGTCGACGATGGACTGTCCGTGTTGGAAACCCGTTTCGGCAAGCTGCGGGGTGTGACGGGTTTCGACCCCGGCGCAGCAGGAGCGGGCAGCAAGGCGATGGCCGTGGTGCCGTCGGAATATGTGACGATCCGGCCAGCAGGTGAGGGCAGCGGTAAAGAGGACCTCGACACGATCCGGGGCACTGTCACCGCGCTCGACCGCGTAGGGCAAGTGGTGCACGTCGCCGTGCGCATGGACGATCAACTCGACGTGCGGCTCGAAGTGCACCGCGACAACATCGAAGGCCGAAATGTAGAACCGGGCGGGGAGGTGGACCTGACCTGGCGCGCCGACCGCACGACAATTGTACTAGACGCCGCCTGAAGGGGTGGTGCCGAAAGAGCCGGACGCAAGGCGCATAATCGCCAGAGTGTACGGGACATGACGAGAGGACATTGACCCATGCCGAGTGGTTCGCATGGACCGGTGGCGTTGAGCCACTGGACAGGAGAGGTGCGCCTACGATGAAGGATCCGCAGTCATTCATCGGGAGCACGGCAGCTGTCCTTGGTCGCGCCATCGCGGCGGGCGATCTTGATCCCGTGGGTTTTGCTGAGGCGCTGTTGGGGCGGATTGAGGTGCAAACCTCGCCGGTTTTTCTCACTATAACCCGCGACCGCGCATTGGCAGAGGCGCGTGCGGCGCGGGCGCGGGCAAAAAGCGGGCGGATGCTCTCGCCGCTTGATGGTGTACCGATCGCCTGGAAAGACCTGATTGACATGGAAGGCGAGGCGACAACCGCCGCATCCGACTTATTCCGTGATGCGCCGACGGCAAAGGCCGATGCGCCCATCGTCGCAAATGCCGCCGCTGCCGGGATGGTCAGCCTGGGCAAGGTCAACCTCACCGAATTCGCCTATTCCGGGATCGGGCTGAACCCGCACTACGGCACGCCTTTGAACCCGCTCTCAACCGACGGGCCACGATCTCCGGGTGGGTCCTCTTCGGGATCGGGAGCGGCGGTTGCAAGCGATCTTGCCCCCATCGCCGTTGGCACGGACACCGGGGGATCGGTGCGCATCCCGGCAGCCTTCAATGGGGTGACGGGGTACAAGACGTCGGAAGGTCGCATCGACGCGACCGGCGTTTTCGCGCTGTCCAAGACGCTGGATACCGTCGGGCCGCTGGCACAGACGGTAGAGGATTGCATCCTCGCGGATGCGGCGATGCGCAGGGTGGTGGGCGGCATGATCCGCCGGTCGACTCCTATCAATCTGAGCGTCTTTGTGCCTGAGAGTGTCGTTCTGGATGATCTGGAACCGGAGGTCGAAACGAATTTTGAGGCGACCATTGAGCGGCTGGAAAAGACTGGCGTTACCATCATACGCGGCCCATTACCGGAATTCAGCGAGGCCGCAGCGCTCGCGGCAGAGATCGGAACGATCACTGCTGCCGAAGCCTACTTTGAACACGCAACCCGCGTTGATGGCCCCGACCGCGGCCGCATCGATGCCCGTGTCGTGGCACGCATCGACATGGGAAAGGCGATCAGCGCCGCTGGGTTGATCCGCCTGCAACGCGCACGGGCAGCAGCAATCCGGAGTTTGGCCTTACGGCTTGACGGAGCGCTCATCGCGATGCCCACGACACCGCATGTCGCCCCACTTACTGCGCCGCTCGAGGCGGACGATGCTCTCTTCCATAAGGTCAATCTGATCACTCTGCGCAACACCGCCATCGGCAATTTCCTGAACTTGCCAGGTGTCGCGATTCCTAACGGAACTGGCGCGGGGGGTATGCCCACCAGCTTCTTGCTTTCGGCGCCGGGAGGAGAGGACGTCCGCCTGCTGGGCGCGGCCTTGGCGGTCGAGAACACCATTCGCGGCGATGCTGCATAACCAAGAATAAAATAGGGAGTACAACATGATACGTGTAGGAGTTGATGTCGGGGGAACCTTTACCGACATCGTGCTGGAACGCACAAAGTCCGCCGGGGACGAAGATCAGCAGGTTGTCGTGACCAAGGTGCCGTCCACCCCCCACGACCAGTCCGAGGGCGTCACCAACGGCGTCCTGCAGGTCTGCAAGATCGCAGGGGTGGAACCGGGCGACATTGGCGTGTTGTTCCACGGCACGACAGTCGCCACCAACATGGTGATCGAACGCAACGGGGCCGAGGTTGGGATGCTGACCACAAAGGGATTCCGCGATATCATGCACATGGCCCGGCACAAACGCCCACACAACTTTTCGCTCCAGTTCGACGTGCCCTGGCAGTCAAAACCGCTGGTCAAGCGTCGCAACCGCCTACCCATTACCGAACGCCTGATGCCGCCCACGGGTGAGATTGAGGTGCCGATGAACGAGGACGAAGTGCGCGAGGCGGCGGAGCTCTTCAAAAAGCGCGGTCTGGACGCAGTTATCGTGGGTTTCCTGTTCTCCTTCCTTAACGACGCGCATGAGAAGCGTGCAGTGGAAATCCTGCGGGAGGTGATGCCGGATGCCTTCATTTGCGCCTCCTCCGAAGTGGTGAATGTAATCCGGGAATACGAGCGTTTCTCTTCCACCGCGATGAACGCTTACATCGGGCCAAAGACCGCAAACTATCTTAACCAGTTGGAAAGCCGTCTCCGCGACAACGGCATCTCCTGCCCGGTACGGATCATGCAGTCGAACGGCGGGATCTCGACCGTCGCGCAATCGGCCACGCATCCGATTGGCCTGCTGCTGTCAGGCCCCGCAGGCGGTGTGATCGGCGGTAAGTGGACGGGCGAGCATTGTGACACGGGCAACGTCATCACAATCGACATCGGCGGCACCTCTGCCGACATTTCGGTCATTCAGGACGGTCAACTGCGCATGAAGAATCCCCGCGACACGGAAGTTGCGGGCCTGCCGGTGCTGGCCCCCATGATCGACATCGATGCCATCGGGGCAGGGGGAGGCTCCATCGCGTACATCGACGAAGGTGGCGCCTTCCGCGTCGGTCCGCGATCTGCGGGTGCTGTGCCAGGACCAGCCTGCTATGGGCGCGGTGGGACCGAACCCACGGTGACAGACGCGCAAGTTGCACTGGGGCGGCTTGATCCCGAACGCTTCCTTGGCGGTGATCTGTCCATCGATAAGGCGCTGGCCGAGAAGGCGATCAAGGAGCATATCGCCGACCCACTGGGTATGAGCGTCACCGAAGCCGCCCTCGGTATCCTCAAGATCATCAACAACAACATGTCCCTGGCGATCAATGCCAATTCAGTGGCCAAAGGTATCGATCCGCGCAGCTTCTCTCTTATGGGTTTCGGAGGCGCAGGGCCGCTTCATGCGGTCGCCTTGGGCGAGATGATCCAAGCCAAGGCGGTGATCTCGCCGCTGCAACCGGGCATCACGGCGGCCATGGGCCTGCTGGTGACAGACCTCAAGTACGAATACACCCGTTCCGTCCTGCAGACGCTCGACGATGCGGACGAGGCCGCAGTCGCCAAGATCAATGAGATCGCCGAAGAGCTGACAGCCGAAGCCGATGCGCAGCTTGATTCCGACGGCATCCCGCCGTCCGAGCGTAAGTATGCGCGGATCATGGAGTGTCGCTATCTCGGTCAGGGTTTTGAACTCAGAGCCGACATGCCCGATGGCAAATTGACCATCGAGAACAAGCAAGACGTCATCGACAGCTTCTTCAACGTCCACAAAGAAGCCTATGGCCATGCCTTCCGCGACCAGATCACCGAAGGGGTGACCCTACGCGTCATCGCCTCCGCTCAGGTTGATCAACTGCGGCTCGGCAATCTCGACCATGGGGGTCGCAAGAACCCCGAAGAGGCGCTGCTCTATATCAACGACACAGTCTTTGATGACGGCCAACCGACCCCGACACCGCGCTATGATCGCGAAAAACTGCTGGCCGAGGACACGGTCAGCGGCCCCGCGATCATCACGCAGCACAATTCAACCACCATCGTTCCGCCGAGCTTCGCCGCTACCGTTCTGGGCCACGGCGATATCCGCATTGAGCGCGCATAAGGAGGCATGACATGACTAAGGAACTTGACCCAATCACCCTTCAGGTCGTCGGCGGCGCACTGCATTCCATCGCCGAGCAGATGGGTAACGTGCTTTACCGCATGAGCTATTCCTCGATCATACGCGAAAGCCAGGACCTTGGCGCGGGCTTGTTTGATACGGAATACAACACGCTCTGCGAATCCGATTCCACGCCGATGCACATCGGCTCCTTGCCGGGGTATCTGCGCGGAATTGAACAATCGGTGAAGCTGGAAGACTGGAAACCGGGCGACTGCGTGATCCACAACCACCCTTACAAGGGCGCGTCGCATTCGCCCGATATCGCCATTGTGATGCCGGTTTTTTCCGATGGTGAGCTGGTCGGATTTTCCGCCAATACCGCGCATCATGTGGACATCGGGGCGGCAACACCGGGCCTGATCATCGATGTGCCGGATGTCTGGGCCGAAGGCATGCTCCTTGACGGTGTGAAGCTCTACAACGAAGGCAAGCGCAACGAGGACCTGTGGAAATATATCCGGGACAACACGCGGGTGCCGGGGTTGGTGATGGGCGATCTGGAAGCGCAGATTGCGAGTGCCGAGCTGGGCGTGCGCCGGTTCGAGGAGTTAATCAAGAAGTACGGCAAGGACACTGTGATCCAGGCCACCAAGCAGTTGATGGACTACACCGAACGCCGGATGCGGGCGGAGATCGAGAAGATACCCGATGGCGAGTACTTCGCCGAAGGGTTCCTTGATGATGATGGCCGCAACCGGGACAAAACGCTGCCGATCAAGGTTTGTGTGCGGATCAAGGGGGATTCTGCGGAGATTGACCTGACAGGCTCTTCCCCGCAGGTGCCGACCGCTTTCAACGTGCCTTTTGATGGATCTACCAAGGTCGCGGCCTTTTTTGTCTTCCGGGCGATGTTGCTCGATACCTACACGGCGACCGATGACATCCCCGCGAACGAAGGCTCATTTCGCCCCATCAGCGTGGTGGCGCCTGAGGGCTGTATCTTCAACCCTATCGCGCCTGCAGCCGCTGAGGCGCGGTTTTGCCAGATACAGAGAATGTCTGATCTGGTGATCAAGGCGCTGGCCCCGGTGATCCCCGATAAGGTGACGGCTGGCAATGCGGCTACGCTTTCCTTTGCGGCATACTCCGGCGTGCGTCCCAACGGCGAGTATTGGGTATTCCTGGAGGTGAACGAGGCGGCGATGGGTGGCCGCCCTGCGTCGGACGGCCCGGACACAGTCGAAGAGCTGATGCGCAACACGCGCAACAACCCGCTGGAAGACCTCGGGATGCACCTGCCGTTGATCTGCGACCGATATGAGGTGCGCGATGACGTGCCGCCGGGTGCGGGCAAATTCCGGGGTGGGGCAGGAGTGATCAAGTCGCAGCGCTACCTGACACCTGGCTTCATGACGCACGAGAGCGACCGCCACCTCGATCCGCCATGGGGTGTCTTCGGCGGCAAGGAAGGTGCCGTTGGCAAGATGGAGATCCACAACATCCACAGCGGCGAGACGCGAGAAGAATACTCCAAGTTCTCTGGCATGCGGACCGAAGTGGGCGATGTGGTCTCCTATATCTCGCCTTCTGGCGGTGGTTATGGCGACCCGTTGGACCGCGATCCTCAGAAGGTGCTGGACGACGTGCTTGACGGGTTCTTCGGGGCGGAGCACGCCAAATCTGACTACGGTGTGGTGCTCAAGGAAGTCGACGACGGCTACGGCTGGGCGCTGGATGAGACCGCAACCGACAGCCTGCGTGCAGAGATGCGCGCTTGAGACACAAAAAAGGCCCGATTCACATGTGTCGGGCTTTTTCAGTTCTGTAAGGAGCAAGATCAATGGACGAGACAGACCTCGACGCGGTGCTGCAAAAGGCGTTTGACGAAAGCACCCGTATCTATGCAGAACGCGGGTTTCAGCGCCGGATCGGCTTCGGCAAGAAACCCGCGCTGGTTTCCATCGACCTCGCCAATGCCTGGACCCGACCCGGCAATCCCTTCACCTGTGAAGGCGTGGACGACAGGATTATACCCTCCATGCAGGCGCTGCTGAGGTCCTGTCGGGAAAACGGGCATCCGGTGGTTCATGTCACTACCGCCTATCAGATTACCGATCGCGATAACCCGAACACCGACATGGGGATGTGGCATCACAAGATCCCGGTCGAGGCGGTGGACCTCAAGGACGAGCACCTATGGGCCATCGACAGCCGCATTGCGCCCATTGAGGGCGAATACGTGATGCTCAAGAAACGCGCTTCCGGCTTTTCCGGCACGCCATTGGCTGGCTACCTAAGAGGGCTGGGCGTGGATACGATCCTTGTCACCGGGGTCACGGCAACGGCCTGCGTGCGTACAACCATCTGTGACGGGCTGGCAGAAGGCTTCCGCACCATCGCCGTAAAAGAGGCCATTGGCGACAGGGTGCCGGGCGCCGTGGCCTGGAACCTGTTCGACATCGACGCGAAGTTTGCGGACGTGGAAAGCACGGAAACCTGTGTCGCGTATCTCGACTCCATTAACCGGCGGAACGACACATGACGGCGCAACATTCAACGCAGAAGGGAGCAGCGATATGAGTCTCCTCTGGCCGATGCTGATTGCCGGCGTCATTGGCTTCGGTCTGTCGCAACAGCCGGTGATCAATGCGGCAACTGCTCAGGTGCTGAATTCCCCCTTCGCCGCGGCCGCCTTTTCATTGGGCCTGTCGGCAATGTTCGTTTTCGGTGTCTTTCTGGCGACCGGTGCACCGACGCAGCCTGCTAATTTTGCAGCCCTGCCTTGGTGGTCCGTTCTGGCCGGGGTGATCGGAGCCATCTTCGTGGCCGGGGGCGCGATTTTGGTCCCGCTTACTGGGGCAGCGCTCTTCTTTGTTTGCCTGATCGCCGGGCAATTGATTGGCGCGGTTTTCGCGGACCTTGTCGGCACTTTCGGTCTCGAACCCCGCGGGGTATCATTTCAGAAATTAGCGGGTGTCGCGCTCGCTTTTGCTGGCGTCGCGCTTGTCCGCTGGGGGTGAATAGCGCACTGGCCCTTGCCCAGACGTAAGGGGCAATCGACCTGTCTCAAGGCACTTCTGCCTGTCAAGAATGACCCAATCGACGTGAACAATCGTCTGATGCTTGCCTATTGAACCGACAGATGCCCTCTGCAGACCTATCCTCTGCCAGCTGATGCACGGCGGGCGCGATGCACTGGATCAGCTTCGACTGGACAGACAGCCGCGACCCCAATTCGACTATGCAGATGGCGAAAGCGATCAGAGAAGCGTTCGGCAAGATGACATTGGTCAAACGAGAGATCGCGGATGGTTCCTGCGCCGAGGACGATACTGAGAGTGTTGTGGGAGATGCTGCGGTTGAAGGGACGCTCCTGGTTCTTTCCCATTTGGCGCAAATCACTCTTTCCGGTAAGGAACGCCCGTCGACCGAATTCGACGGAAAGCACGTGATCCAGTTGTCGATTAATCTGGAACACCGGTACACAACGGGTCGTACAGTAGTCCAACGGGACACCCACCTATCGAAGCGATGTCAATCCGTCAGAACTGGGCTGGAGAAACCCTCTGGTTTCACGGCCAAGACCGGACAGCCCAGTGAATTGATGATGTTTTCCGCGGTGTTGCCGATCAGAACGCCGCTTACGCCTGTGCGCGCCACTGTGCCCATGACAACGACATCTGCACCCAGCACACGGCTTTGTTCTTCGATGACCCGCTCCGGTGTTCCGCGGATGAGGGCTGGCACGAGCCGGGGACCGGAGGTGCCTTGGTCTTCGACCGTGCGCATGAAGCTGGCCATGGCCTGTTCGCGCTTGCCCAGAACCTCGCGGACATAGCGGTCCGCTGAGAGGCGCGCGTCCTTTGTTGTTGTGAAAGCCCAGATCAGGCCTTCGCCGACAGCTTCCCAGGCGTGAAGCACGATCACCTCCGCGTCCGGAGCATTGGCGACGGCGCGGGCCGTCTCGACCACCTGTCTGTTCAGAGCGGTCAGCGTCTCCGGTTCCGTGGCGTCCCAGACGTCCAGATCAATCGCAGCCAAGATGCGTTTCGGAGCAACTGGTGCCGTGGGCGTTTGCAGCCACACGGGGCAGGGGCATTTTCGCAGGAGGTGCTGATCGGTGCTGGCGTAGAGAAACCGGTGCACGCCATTGAGGGGTTCTGCGGCTTTCACCACGAAATCGCAGCCCGTTTCAGAGACGTGTCTGATGATTTCCAGAAAGGCCTTCCCTCTGGCGATATGTGGCTCGATCTGCCTGTCAGGGAAAGCCTTTTTCAGGCGTGCCTGAATGGTCGCGCGCTTTTGTGCGACAAGCTTTTCGACAATCGAGTCAGGATCTGATCCGGCCAGACGGCCGAGGATCCCCATGTCACCCGGCATTTCGACGCAGGCAAATACGTCCAATGCAGCACCATGGGCTTCGGTAAGGGCCAGGGCACTGCGCAACGCCAGCTGGCTTTCGCTGTCGTCCATCACGGCGAGAACATGCTGCGGGCTGAGGGTCATGCAGGCAACTCCTTCTGGTCGTCAGGGTCTTCGAGGGTGCGTTCAGGTGTGCGTGCCTCGTCCAAGATCATGCGGGCGGCGGCAAAGGCGGCGTCGCGATAGGGCATCAGAACAAGGTCCGCCTGGAGAGACGCAAGCGCGTCGGCCGTTCCTTGGTGATGTGCGGCAACTGCAGTCTTGCCGGTGAAGCCAAGTTCGCCCACAGCCTTCAGCAGCGCCTGGCGCGGATCGTCGTGTGTGACACCCGTGTCGTGTTCCGGGACAGCCATCACCAGCCATCTGGCCTGTTGCAGGGGCAGGTGAGCCAGAAACTCGGGGTCGGTCGCGTCACCAAACACCGCGTCGTAGCCTAGCCCCTTCGCATAGCGGACAACCTCAGGGCTGAAATCCACGCCGAGGATGCGAGTACCGCTTTCGCGCAGCACCGAAGCGATGCCAAGTCCGTAGCGGCCCAGACCGAAGATGATCACGTCGTGCGGGTGGTCGATCTCTTTTCCAACGCCGGGCTCGGCCAGAGGCCGTCGCCGTTCAAAGATGCCAAGCGCGGGTTCGAAAATCCGGTAGAGCTGGTGCGAATAGGTGATCATGTAGGTGGAGGCCGCGATGGTGACGAGGCCCACAAGGGTCACAAGGCCAAGAGCGTCTTCGGTGACATGTCCGATGGCCAGCCCCATGGCCATGAAGATCAGGGAAAACTCGCTGATCTGGGCGACAGTCAGTCCCGCAAGAAAGCCAGTGCGCTTGCGGTAGCCCATCACCCCCATGATCGCCAGGACAATCAAAGGATTGCCGATAAGGACAAAAAGCGACAGGACAACCGCCGGTCCAACGCTGGCGCCAAGGACCGACAGGTCAAGCGATGCGCCAAGTGCGATGAAAAAGAAGAGAAGCAGGAAGTCACGCAAACTGGCCAAGCGCGCGGCAATCGCTTCGCGAAAGGGGGTAGAGGCCAGGGAGATACCCGCGAGCAGCCCACCCAGTTCTTTGCCGAAACCCAAGTAGTGCCCGACGGCGGCCAGCAATGCGGCCCAGCCGATGGCGAATGAGACAAGCAGCTCGGGTGCTTTGGCCAGCCGTTCAACGAGGGGTGTGGCGACGTAGCGCACAAAGACCACCACAAAGGCCAGCATCGCCAAGCCATAGCCGAGCACTTTCAGCACATCGCCTATGGCGCCTTCGCCGGAGGCTGCTTCACCCACGCCGATGGCAGACAGCGCGATCATGGCGATAACGACAACGATGTCCTGAACAATGAGAAAACCGAGCGCGATGCGCCCATGCAGGGCATCGATCTCGCGCTTGTCGGACAAAAGCTTGACGATGATGATGGTGGAGGAAAACGTCAGCGCGATGGCGACGTAACTGGCTGCAAGCGGCTCCAGCCCAAGGGCCAGTGCAATCAGGAAGCCGAAGATCGACGTAAAGGCGACCTGTCCCAGCCCGGTAATCAGCGCAACCGGTCCCAGTGTGCGGACCAGATTGAAATCCAGCTTCAGACCAACAAGAAACAGAAGCAGCGCAATGCCGAGTTCCGCGAGCAGGTCAATCTGCTGCTCGGATTGAGCGATGTCGAGCACGGAAGGGCCGGCCAGAATGCCGACGGCGATGAAGCTGACAATGAGCGGCTGACGCAGCATCAGGCCCAGAAAGCCAACGCCCGCTGCCAGCACCAGCAGCGCTGCAATTTCATAAAACAGATAGCCTTCGATGGCTGCGGTCATTCATTCCTCTCTGGGTTGCCAAAGCCGCATAGTGGGGCTTTCGCACAATTGGATATTTCCGAAGACAGCATCCCGAATGAGAGATGCGGCATTCAAATTTTGTCGCGCCCCGGCCTGCTTTTTGAGTGGCCGTTTGACGGCCCAGTCAGTGCTGCGGCAGTTGTGGGAAGTTCTCTGGACGGCGATTCTGGTTCAGACAGCCTGAGCTTTATCAGGGGCCGCGCCTTGCACCCTGACTTCGCTCAATTGGCGGGCATGAAATTCAGCTTCGGTTTCGTCCTGTCTCGGTCCGCGCGACAACGCGCGTGCAAGGTCGAAGAAACCTTTGCCGGGCAACCCGCCCGCCCCGCGACTGACCACACGCGCGGCAAGGAAAGGAAGGTCGCCTTGCGCGTCCTGCTGCATGGTCGTTTCAAGCGCGCGCGTGACCTTGCGGACGGAGCCCGGCGCCCAAAGGTTCAGCGCACGTGCCAGCCCGCCATAGGTGATGGTTCCAGCGTCGGCAGGCATGGCTGCGAGGTAGGCGCGTACGCGCTCTGCCAGGGCTTGTTCTTCTTGGGAGGCTGACTTGATCTCTCGCGGGGGTGGGATTTCACGGGCTGTGCCGTCCTGAGAAATCTCGGCCGCCCAGGCGCGGGTGGGGCTGCGCAGGATGATGCGGGTCTTGCCTTCGTCTTCTCCCGTACCGGTTTCGGTGACGCCAACTACGTCTCCGTTGTGAAGCCCCGCGCGCAGGGTTTCTGGCGTCAGTCCCAGCCGGGGCGCGAGGTAATCGGGGTCCACAACCACCTGTCCGTCCTCCCACTCAATCGCGCCGGGCGGTATCGCGCGCGCAAGCACCGCCGACGCGCCGGGATCGCGAGCGTAGAATGGGGTTTCCCCCGCGCCGTGATCGGTGATGTCAATGATTTCGCCGATCTGAGGCAGCGCCGCACGCAGCATCCGCTCCACTCCCTGGCGGAGGGTAGCAGAGGAGGCCGCACAACCTTGGCACCCGCCGGACATGCGCAGGTAAACGTTGCCCTCGTCAACACTTTCCGCGGAGATGTGACCGCCATGAGCGGCAACGGATGGATTTATCTGCTGGTCAAGCAGGTCTTTGACCGCGCGCAAGAGTGTGTCGTCGGAGGTATCAGCGGGTGCCGATGAGGGAGCGCCCAGCGTCGCCTCTGACTCGTCAAGCACCTGACGGATTACAGCAGCAATGGTGGGTTTGAGGTTGGTCCAATCCGCGGCCGGGGCCTTTCGCGCCCAGATGGCGGCACCCGCCACTTCGATCAGATCAACTCCAGCGATGTCAAGAAGGGCGCGGTGCAGCGGCGCATCCGCATCGGGTGCGGAGTGGGCGCCGGGCAGGGGTGCATCGAGAACGAAGCCCATCAAGTTGTCATCTCCGGGTGAGGATTGCGCCCGAATGCGTCTGGGGGTTTGAACTTCAGACATCTTCCAGCGTCGCCCCTTCCAAGTTGCGCAACATGCTGAAGGTGTAAATGCCGGTGTCGTGGCCATCACTGAAGGCAAAGCCGAGCGCGTAGTTTCCAACGCTCCAGATGCGCGTCACCGCGATGCTGAGCGGCACGGTCTCTGGGGCCAGCAGTTGGTCTCCGGTCACTTCGTCGCGGCATCTGGCGCATTGGCAGGCAAGCCGCAGGTCGCGCGGTGCGAAGCGTTGCTCCGTGCCGTCGGCCCAACCGAGGAGTAGCCCGGCCTGATCGTGATCAAGCTGCACCAGTTGGTCGGCCGCACCATTGGGACCCGGCGCCGCGGACATCGGTTTGCCGGAGCCATCCGACAGGGTCCAGGAAAAGGGCGTCGCAATGCCGCCTTGGGCAGCGCCGCCTGCGGAGAGTTGTCGGGCGATATTGCGATAGGCCTCTGCCGCCGGGCTGTTGGGGGCTGAGGCCACAAGGGGTTGGCCGCTGTCACCGGTGTCGACCACCGCTGGATCAAGCGGGACTTTGCCCAGAAATGGAACGTCCAGTTCGTCGGCAATCGCAGCGCCGCCGCCCTGATGGAAGATATGGGTCACCGTGTTGCAGGAGGGGCAGGTGAAGCCGCTCATGTTTTCCACGACACCCAGAATGGGCACGTTGACCTGCTCCATCATGCGCAACCCGCGCCGGGCGATCTTGAGGCTGACGTCCTGCGGGGTGCTGACCACGACGGCACCGCTGAGGGGAAAGGCCTGTGCCAGGGTCAGCTGGATATCTCCGGTGCCGGGGGGCAGGTCCAATAGGAGTACATCAAGTGGACCCCATTCCACCTGACGGACGAACATCTGCAGGTATTTCGTCACCATCGGCCCGCGCAGGATTGCCGGGGCGTCATCATCCGACAGCATCGCCATGGAGATCACCTTGACGCCAAAGCCCTCGGACGGGATGACCTTGCGGTCCGGTGACATGGCGGGTGGGGCGTCAGCAGCGATGCCAAGCATGCCCGGTACGGAAGGGCCGTAAATGTCTGCATCGACAATGCCAACACGCAGCCCGGTTTCGGCCAGCGCAACAGCGACATTGACGGTGACCGTCGATTTGCCAACGCCCCCTTTGCCGCTGCTGATGGCTATCATTCGCGGCGTGTTGACGGTCTCTTGCCCGGTTTCACTGTCGGCCATTGGCATCCTCCACGGCAAAGTTTTGTGATCTGTAGCTTGCGCACAGCTGATCGATTTCGTCGGCGGGAATGTCGGCCGGGATGCATTTGCAATGCCCGCCGCATTTGGTTGGCGTGAAATGGACGCAATCGCCACAGGTGCCAAACGCGCAATCCCCGCGCTGTTCTGCGAGCGCCGAACCCATCCGCGCAAGCACGGTCAGAAAGGCCGTTCGTTCGTTTGCAGCCAGTCCATCAATCACGCCGATCAGATCACCAAGAGGGTCTTTGGCCAAGGTGGCGGCACCGTCATCGGTCAGATCGAAAAACACGCTTCGCCCGTCGTTTGGAGACCGGAGTCTGGTGATCATGTTCCGTGCTTCAAGCGACCGGATGATCTGTGAGGCGGTACCGCGTGTCGTGGCATGAAAGCTGGCAAAACCTGACGGAGTGCGGGTGCTGCGATTGGACCGCGCGAAAAAGCGCAGGCAGGTCCATTGCGCTGCTGTCAGATCAGACGACGCATCCTCGATCCGGGAGGAACGGCCAATATGGATCAGCATTTCTGCAATGCGGTCAGAGGCGGGGTTTGGCAACGTCATGGCCTATTTGGTATCGAATCGAAACTATATTGGCAAGATGGCGCGGGGCACATTTCCGCCGGGACTCCAGATGAACATCGCTCTTCTGCATCAATTCTGGGCAGAGGCCGTTGTCGATGAAGTGGGATCATGCGTTAGCATGAGCTAGATCATGATCTGGCCTGTCTGACTGTCTAGGAAGCCAGTGTCGTTTGGTATCCGACGGTCGATCCTTTTGCGGTCTCAGGCTGGTCTGATTTCGATGTCGCGGCACGGATGAAGCATCAGGCGGAATTGGCTCATGATTGGACTTGCGGTGATCCTGATCGCCCTCGGCTTGCTCATTTATCTTGTCTACAGAGGGCTGTCCGTGATCGTGCTTGCGCCTTTGATGGCGATGTTGGCGGCAAGCGTTTCAGGCATCTCTTTGCTGGGCCTTTACACGCAGGTCTTCATGAGTGCGGCTGGGGCTTTCATCATATCGTTCTTCCCGCTGTTTCTGCTGGGGGCGATTTTCGGGCGTTTGATGGACGACAGCGGAGCGGCGAGATCGATTGCGCAGGGGCTGGTTGTGCGATTGGGGCGGGACCGGGCGATACTGGCCGTGGTGCTGGCCTGCGCTATTCTGACCTATGGCGGTGTTTCGCTCTTCGTGGTGGCCTTTGCGATCTACCCGATTGCGGCGAGCCTCTTTCGTCAGGCCGATATCCCCAAGCGGCTCATCCCTGCGGCCATTGGTTTGGGGGCCTTCACCTTCACCATGACGGCGCTGCCCGGCACACCGGCAATCCAGAACGCAATACCGATGCCCTATTTCGGGACGACGCCCTTTGCCGCGCCCGGGCTGGGTGTTCTTGCTGCGTTGGTGATGTTTGCCGGTGGACAGTGGTGGTTGATGCGCAGAGCCGCAAACGCACGACGTTCCGGAGAGGGCTACGGCCCGCATGATGATTGCGTTGACCTCCCGGACCCCACCGCGCGCGAGCGGACGGTGGGCAGGGCGCATGACCTGAACGAGCGTGTGCCTGTCGGCCAAACCGATCTGCCTCCCTTTGTCTTGGCACTTCTTCCGATTGCGGTTGTCATTGCTGCGAATTTCGCTTTTTCAAGCCTCATCATTCCCACTTGGGATGTCGGCTTTTTGTCGCAGTCGGTGTTTGGGGGCGTGGGTTTGCCCTCTGTCCTTGGCCTTTGGTCGATCATCCTTGCCCTGTCGCTTGCAATCTTGCTGTTGGTCGCATTCAACTGGCATCGGTTAGCGTCCCTGACCGGATCACTGGACGAGGGCGCCAATGCATCCATTGTGCCGATCTTCAACACAGCGTCGCTTGTGGGCTTTGGTGCCGTGATCGCCGCCTTGCCCGCCTTCGGTGTGATCAGCGAGGCGGTGCTAGGGCTTGGCAGTGACAATCCGCTGCTGTCCCTTGTCGTCGCGGTCAATGTGTTGGCCGGGATCACTGGCTCTGCTTCGGGCGGGATGAGCATCGCGCTTGAGACATTGGGAGAGACCTATGTCCAAATGGCTGCGCGCGCCGGGATCGCGCCGGAGGTGTTGCACCGCATCACAGCCATCGCCACGGGCGGGCTTGATGCGCTGCCGCACAACGGCGCAGTTGTCACACTGTTGTCGATCTGTGGGCTCAAGCACCGCGAAGCATATGCTGATATCGCGGTTGTCGCGGTGATTGTGCCGTTGGTTGCGCTTGCTGTCGCCTTGGTCGCAGCGACGGTGTTCGGCGGCTTTTGAGGTGCCGACGTTCTTGATGCCGTAGCGCACACACTGTTTGCATGGAGCGGACGCGGTGTCCGGGATCACCCTGCCTTGCGGCGCTCGGCAGGCAGGACCTCTTGCACCAGCGGATTTGGGAACTTCCGGCCCATGGTGACAGCGACGAAAACCTCCTTGATCTCATCAAGCCGTGCGAGTTCGACCAGTCTGCCGCTTGACAGTTCGTCCTGAACAACGATGGGCGGTATCACGGCCACCCCGGCGTCTGATCTGGCCAGCAGGCGCAGCATGGCCATGTCGTCGGCTTCCGCGGCAATGATGGGCACAACGCCGAGGCGATCCGCGAGGGCATCGAACCCGGCCCTGAGAGATGTCTCCGGTGTTGGCAGGACCAGAGGTTCGGAGGTCAGGATGTCTTTGACCGGCGTTTCCTTTGCGATCGGACGGTCTGCACGCCCAACAAGGCTGACCGGTTGTTCGGCCAGGTGGTGAACCAGATAGTTGCTTGAGGCATCCCTGGCCGGGACAAGGTTGGTCAGCACAATGTCCAGCGACAGGGCTTCAAGGCCGCGCAGAAGCATTTCCTGCGTGCCGGACCGCAAGACAACCTCGACATCCTTGCGTCCCAGCAGCGGCTCGACAAAGGATATCTGAAAGTTACGGGAAAGTGTTGCGAGGGCACCGATCCTCAGCACGCGCCGCTTTGCTTCGGCGTGTTTGAGCGTGGCAGTCAGGGTCTCTGCCGCTCGGAAAATCTCGTCAGCGTGATCAAGGGCGATGCGGCCCGCCTCAGACAGGACCAGGTTGCGGCCGCGCCGGTCAAAGAGGTTGTGCCCCAGCGCGGCCTCAAGGGCCTTGATCTGCGTGGATACGGCGGATTGCGAGATGTTGAGCGCCCGTGCGGCGCCGGTCAGCGTGCCGTCGCGGGCGACCGCGCGGAACAGGCGGAGATGGTGAAGGTTGAGCGTGGACATGGTTCTATCAGACAGAATGGTTTTCAAGAATATATGAAATATTCTTCAAGTTTGCCATCGGTTATTACGGCCCGAAAGCTGGCACGGAGAAAATCATGCTGATGTCCATTTCATTTCTTGCCCCTTTGGTTCTCTTGGCTATGGCAGTGGCCGGATGGCGCAAACCGGGAAGACGGCCCGGAGGCTTGCCCAAGATGTCTGAGACCGCCGCTTTGGCAGCACTTGCCCTTGCCGCTGGAGGTATCGTGCAATTCGCGATCAACGGTCCCACTACCATTTCCTTGCCGGGGGAGAGCGGTTTGCTGGTCCTGCGCGCCGACCTCGTCAATCTGACACTGGTTCTGTTGGTAACGTTCATAGGTTGGGTCGTGATGCGCTACAGCCGCACCTACCTGGATGGTGAGGAGCGTGAGGGCCGCTTTCACGCGCTGATGCATGCCACACTGGCCGCAGCGCTGGTGTTTGTGCTGTCGGGCAGCCTATGGGTTCTTCTGCTGTCTTCAGCTCTGATTGGTCTGGGGTTGAGGCATCTTCTGCTCTTTTATGGCGACCGGCCCGAGGCGCGTCGCGCTGCGACGAAGTTTACGCTGGTGTGGCATGGCGGGGATGTGGCGCTGCTCGTCTCAGCCGTCTTGCTTGTGGGGAGTTACGGGACTGCCGACATCGCAGCGCTTGCGACAGCGACGACCGACACCGGCCTGGCCTGGTCGGGTTCACTTGCGGTTGCCTTGATGGTGCTTGCCGCAGCTTTGAAAACTGCTGCATTTCCGTTGCATGGCTGGCTGACCGAGGTCATGGAAGCGCCCACGCCAGTGTCTGCGCTCTTGCATGCGGGTATCATCAATTCTGGCGGTGTCATCCTGATCCTGTCCTCGCAGCTTGTTCAGAACAGTCCCGGTGCGATGGCGGCTCTGGTCATGATCGGAGGTTTCACGGCACTTTTCGGCGCGGCGGTCATGCTGACACAAAGCGCCATCAAGACCTCGCTGGCCTGGTCGACGGTGTCTCAAATGGGGTTCCTGCTGCTGCAATGCGGTCTGGGCCTCTGGACGCTCGCGCTTTTGCATATCGTGGCGCATTCTCTCTACAAGGCGCATGCGTTTCTGTCTTCGGGGGGTGCTGTGCAGGCCGTCGCGCGGCTGCGCCGTCCCGGTCCGATTGCGGTGCCAAGTGTGGGGGCGGTGTTGAAGTCCTTCGCCCTAGCATTGCTCCTTTACAGCGCCATTGCCTTTGCTTTCTCGACCCTGGTCGCGCCAAAGTCGCCGCAAGCGCTGGCATTGGGTGCCATGCTGATTTTTGGTGTCGCCTATCTGGTGGCCCAAGGGCTGGCGGACCTTGCCCCAGCGGAACTGACCAAACGCACGGTATTGGCCTCGTTTGGGGCAACTGTTGCCTATTTCACCTTTCAGGCGGCAGCTGAAGCGATTTGGGGGCCTGCACTGGCGCCCGCGCCAACACCCGGTCCGCTTGAATGGGCCCTCATCGTTTTGGCGGTCACTTCCTTTGGCCTTGTGGCCTTTGCCCAAGCGCTCTTCCCGCTTTGGGCGCATCATCCGTCAACCGCCGGGCTGCGGGTGCACCTTGCGAACGGATTTTACCTCAATGCCTTGCTTGACCGAGCCATCGGCGGGTTTCGCACACGGAAATCGAGCTGAGAATTGGAGACCACTATGTTGATGCAGCAATCACAGTTCACCCCATCAAAGATGTCATCGGTTCTGAAGGCCGTCGAGGATGCGGCGCGGCGGATACCGCCAGCCTTCCCCTTGGAAGCCACCGTTGCTGTCAATCCTTTCCTCGGTCAAACCGCGGAGGACCTGGCGACGGCATCGGCCCGGCTGCAGCGTGTCGCTGGCATTCAGGCCACACGCAGCGCCGCAGACTACACCGCTGCAATGGATCGTGGAGAGATCACGGACCGGGATTTGCAGGAGGCGTTGTCGGCATCAATGTCGTCGCGCAAGCCTGCAGATGTGACCGCGCTGAAAACCGTTGTTGCGCAAGCCGGGAGGGGGACAGGCCCTTTGCCCACGGTGGCGGACCTTGCGGCCAAGGCAACAGGGGTGGATTGGCCGTCACTCATTGAGAAGTCCATTGGCCTTTGGGCGGCCGGGCAATTCGATATGGGTCAGGCGCTTTGGTCGCCTGCGCCGGGAACGGAGGTTTTCGCGGCCTGGCAGTCCTGGGCCGCAAACGATCTGACGCCGGAAATCGCCGGACTGGCAGGGTTCTGTGCCCATGTGGCCGCTGCGCCTGACACGGCGGAACGGTCCATCTTGCGCGCCGCTGACGCATTGGGGATCACGGATGCAGCCGCTGAAACGACATTCCACCGGCTTCTGATGGACCTCGGGGGCTGGTCACAGCACGCCCGCTGGTTGCTGTGGCAAGCTGAACTGGCCGGGCAAACGGACCGGACACTGGTCGACCTTCTTGCCATCCGTCTGATTTGGGAAGAGGCGCTTCTGGCGCATGTACCGAGCGTATCCGAGACCTGGGCGCAGACGGCGGACGCACATGCGCAACCACTTACCCCGAGCGCTGACGATGTCGCTTTGGCGATCTTGCAGGATGCGGCGGAACGCGCGCATCAACGCCGGCTGATTGCCGCCCTGGACGGACAGGCCACGTCCCCAGATCGTCCGGCACTGCAGGCTGCGTTTTGCATCGATGTGCGGTCTGAGGTTTTCCGCCGTGCGCTGGAAACGGTTGATCCGTCGATCGAGACCATTGGCTTTGCCGGGTTCTTTGGTTTGCCTCTGGCGCACAAGGCGCAGGGGTCGGACGTTGTGGAGGCGCATTTGCCGGTCTTGCTCAATCCGGCGGTGGAGACCCAGAGCCACGCGGAAGAGGCGGTCGAGCAGAGCACACGGATTGCCGCGCGGACGGTTCGCGCTTGGGGCCGGTTCAGGCAGGCTGCGGTATCGTCATTTGCCTTTGTCGAGGCTGCCGGGCCGTTCTACGCGGCAAAGCTGGTGCGCGACGCGCTGGGCAAAGGGGGTGCCAGCGCCAAAGCGGGCCCGGCACCGGAAGTCATTGGCGGGATGACGGCAGACGCAAAGGCAGAGACGGCGGCCGCAGTTCTTGGGGCCATGAGCCTGACAAAAGGCTACGGCGAGATTGTCCTGTTGCTGGGCCATGGCGGGCAGGTGACCAACAATCCGCATGAGAGCGCGTATCATTGTGGTGCTTGCGGTGGATACACCGGAGAGGTTTCTGCACGCCTTCTGGCACTCCTGCTCAATGACCGCGAGACCCGGTCCGGCCTACGCGCAATGGGTATGGAGGTGCCAACGGATACACTTTTTGTGGCCGGTCTGCACGACACTACGACCGACGAGATCACGATCTACGAAGATGATCTGGCATCTGACCGGACAGCAGACCTGACCCGCATCAAGGGGTGGCTGAGCCAAGCAGGCGGGATTGCCCGGACCGAACGGGCTGCCGCGCTGCCCGGCGCGTCAATGCAGACCATTGCAGAGCGTGCCCACAACTGGGCTGAGGTGCGCCCCGAATGGGGCCTTGCAGGCTGCGCTGCCTTCGTTGCGGCGCCGCGTGCGGCCACAAAGGGCAAGGACCTTTCGGGCCGCGCTTTTCTGCACAGCTACGACTGGCGCGCGGATGAGGGGTTTGGCACGCTTGAATTGATCCTAACCGCCCCTGTGGTCGTGGCGAGCTGGATTAGTTTGCAGTACTACGGCTCGACTGTTGCGCCGGATGTGTTTGGGGGTGGAAACAAGCTCATACACAACGTGGTTGGCGGGATTGGCGTGATCGAAGGTAACTCTGGCCGTTTGCGCCCGGGGTTGCCATGGCAGGCGGTGCATGACGGCGAGAAGGTGATGCATGAACCCCTGCGTTTGTCTGTGATGATTGAAGCGCCGCGTGACGCAATCACGGATGTTCTGACAAGCCATCCTGAGGTGCGCGATCTTTTCGACAACGGTTGGCTTCACTTGTTTGTCTTGAAAGACGGAGTGGTTGATGCGCGTTACCGAGCGGGTGGCGCATGGGAGGAAATGACCACCGACGTCGCAGCATGACGGGCGGGAGGGCCTAAGGGGCGGTTTGGCAAAGCGATATTTGGGCTTTGCCTTTGCAGCAGGCCCGCCTCAGTCCGGGCCAAAGAAACTGGCCACGATCAGCCGTGTGCCTGCGGTGGTTTTCCAGCCAACCCAGCCGCCCTGACGCAGATATGCCGTGTCACCTTTGTTGAAGACATGCGGCTGCTGGCCATCGTAAAGCTGCAGGCTGCCTTCAAGGACCGTGATCAGCTCATTGGCGAAGCAGGTGCGGCTCATTTGCGCAACCGCCCCGTGGTCTTGCACCTCAACCCGCATCCTTGCGGACGCGTTCAGAAAGTCGGTGCGGCTGACCGATACGTCAGCCCCCATAGGGGTGGTGATATCTGGGACGGTGATCCGGTTGAGCGAGGCATTCTCGGCCTCCGGCGACAGGCCATCGAGGATCATGAATATCTTGCGCACATCCCCGGTCTGTTTCCATTGGCACTCAAAGCCTTTGGGGATCACAAAGGCATCACCTGCCTTGATTTCAGTCTCCTGTCCGTTGGGCAGCACCATCGTCAACTCGCCTTCGAGAAGAAGCATGTATTCGTCGACCGGGTAGGGCATCATCTGAGCCGTGAATGCGGTGCATTGCCAGATGCCAACGCTGTATCCCTGGTTCTTGATCTCGTGATAGAGATGGCCGTGCTGAACCGGCGCGCCTGAGACCAGGTTCGCGTCATCCATCTTCTCCCATTCCTCCAACCCGTAGGGCCCGTTTGGCTCCACGCGGAGGATGGTCGCATTGGTGCTCATGACGTCGGCGGAGTTACTCATGGGATGTCCTTTCCTTGGACAGTGTCTTCTTGACCGAGGAGACGGTGCTGGGTGGTAGGTGGCAGCGCTGGGGTATCTGCGTTCACTTGAGCGAAACGTTTGACGGGGTGGGGGCGGCCGCAGGAGATCATGGTATAATAGTAGCGGCCTGTGTGGGCTGTGTCTTCACCCATCGAAATCTGGCTATGCGACAGTTTCGGAAGGCGGATTTTTGCAGATGCAGGCGGGCCGTTCTGTATGATCTTTTCGACGACGCTGAGCGCCTGCGACCCCACCTGGAACCAACGCCTGTCGGATTGGACTTGCGGAGACACAAGCTTTCGGCTGATGCTCAGATCAGCCGCCGAATGCGACGCGAAGACGCAAGACTTGCCGAGGGGAGACGCCAGTGCGCTACGAAAGACCGGACACGATTGAGGATGCCACCGCGTTGTTGGCCGGGGCGGGGGCGAATGCCTTTGTCCTGGCAGGCGGGACGGACTTGCTGGTGCGGATGCAAAACGATGCATTCGAGGCTGACCTGATCGTTGACATCAAGGCGATTGCCGGAATGGATACGATCAGTCAGACGGAGGATGGGTTTGTGATCGGGGCCGCGGTGCCCTCGGCGGCACTGTCTGAGGATGCTGCATTGGTTGCGGCGTGGCCCGGCGTGGTGGAGGCGGCCAACCTGATTGGGTCGACCCAGATACAGGGACGCTGCACGATGGTGGGCAACCTGTGCAATGCCTCGCCTGCGGCGGACAGCGTTCCGGCGTTGGTTGCTGCAAATGCGCGAGTGCGCGTGGCGGGACCGTCCGGCAGCCGCGAGGTTGCAATTCTGGATGTACCCACAGCACCGGGAAAGACGTCGCTCAGCAAAGGTGAGATCATTGAGGCGGTGTTGTTGCCCAAACCTGCGCCGCGCTCTGGCGACGCCTATCTGCGGTTCATTCCACGCACTGAGATGGACATCGCTGTGGTCGGCGTAGGTGTTAATTTGGCGTTGGATGAGGGCGGTACCGTGACCTCCGCTCGCGTTGCTTTAGGGGCTGTTGGGCCGACGGTTGTTTTGGTTGAAGAAGCCGCCAAAGCGCTGATCGGCAGCAAGCTTGAAGAAGCAGCCCTTGGGGCGCTGGCAGCAGCCTGTTCTGCGGCGAGCAATCCGATTGATGACAAACGCGGCACGATTGCCTTCAGAAAGCAGGTCGCGGGTGTGCTGGCCCGACGTGCGGCGCAAGCCGCCTACACACGCGCAGGAGAAAAATGATGTCTTCGATAGCTGTTTCAACGACGATCAACGATGACGATGTCGAATTCCTTTGCCAGCCAGATGAGACCCTGCTGGACGTGCTGCGTAACCGGCTGGGTCTGATGGGGGCCAAGGAAGGCTGTGGTACCGGGGATTGCGGGGCGTGCAGCACCATCATGGACGGACGCGTGGTCTGTTCTTGTCTGGTGCTTGGGGCCGAGGCGCAGGGGCGCACGATTGAGACGATTGAGGGCATGGCCAATGGCAGCGAGCTGCATCCGCTGCAGTCGAAGTTCATTGAGCATGCCGCCCTGCAGTGCGGCATCTGCACACCCGGTTTCCTGATGGCGGCCAAGGCGTTGCTTGAGGTGAACCCGGACCCGACGGAAACCGAAATCCGGTTCTGGCTGGCAGGCAATCTCTGCCGCTGCACCGGCTATGACAAGATCGTGCGCGCGGTGCAGGATGCCGCCGCCGAGATGAGGGGAGAGACGGCATGAGTTTTGATGCAACATACCAGAGCAAGGCTTTCAATTCCGTAGGCACCCGGCCCCTGCGCCCTGATGGCGTTGATAAGGTCACGGGCCGCGCGCGTTATGGCGCGGACTTCAACATGCCGGGGCAATTGGTGGCCCGCGTGCTGCGCAGCCCGCATGCGCATGCACGGATCAAGGGGATCGACACCACGAAGGCCGAGGCCGTGAAGGGTGTGAAGGCCGTCGTTACCGCGGCTGATCTGCCGGACCTGACGGATGGGAACGCCGGGCTTTATGCCATCCTTGACAACTGCATGGCGCGGGAGAAGGCCATGTATGACGGCCATGCGGTTGCAGCTGTGGCTGCCATTGATGAGAAATCGGCAAAGGCCGCGCTGAAGCTGATTGAAGTAGACTATGAAGTCTTGCCGCATGTGGTGGATGTGGATGCCGCGACCCTGCCGGATGCGCCGATCCTGAACGAAGAGGTGTTCACCAAGGGGGTCGATCCTGCGCCCACAAGGCCTTCGAATGTCGCAAACCGGTCTGAGTTTGGTCACGGCGATGTCGAGGCGGGGTTTGCGCAGGCGGAATTTGTGGTCGAGCGCAGCTACAAGACCGAGCAGACCCATCAGGGCTATATCGAGCCACATGCCTGTGTGGCCAATTGCAACCCGGATGGCTCGGCAGAGCTTTGGGTTTGTACGCAGGGGCATTTTGTTTACCGGCAGAACTGCGCGGATTTGCTGGGGCTTGAGGTCTCAAAGCTGCGCGTGACCTCGTCGGAGATCGGCGGCGGCTTTGGTGGCAAGACACATGTCTGGGCGGAGCCTGTGGCGCTGGCGCTGTCGCGCAAGGCGGGCCGTCCGGTCAAACTGGTGATGTCGCGCGAAGAGGTCTTCCGCGCGTCCGGGCCGACAAGTGCCACCTCCATCGACGTCAAGATCGGGGCGAAGAAGGACGGCACGATCACTGCAGCCGAGGCGACCCTGCGCTATACCAGCGGGCCCTATGCGGACACCTGGGCAGAGCTGGGCGCGATGACCTCTTTTGCCTGCTATGATCTGGAGAACGTCAAGACGGTGGGGCTCGAAGTGATCGTGAACCGTCCGAAGGTTGCGGCTTATCGTGCTCCTTCGGCTCCGATGGCGGCTTTTGCGGTGGAAAGTGCTATTGACGAGCTGGCGCATAAGATCGGGATGGATGCGGTGGACTTCCGGATCAAGAACGCGGCCTCCGAAGGCAGCAGGTCATCTTATGGGCCGGTCTATGGCCCCATCGGCATTGGACCAACGCTGGACGCGGCCAAGGCGCACCCGCACATGTCTGCCCCCTTGGGTGAAAATCAGGGCAGGGGCATGGCCTGCGGCTTCTGGTTCAACTTCGGTGGTCAGACCTGCACGGACCTCAATGTGAATGCCGATGGTACCGTGACGCTGGCAGTGGGCACCGTGGACGTTGGCGGCTCGCGCGCTTCACTGTCCCTGATCGCGGCGGAGGAGCTTGGGATTAACTATGAGGACATCAAGGCGGTGATCGCCGATACGGCGACGCTGGGGTACAACGACATGACCGACGGGAGCCGTGGCACGTTCTCGACGTCGATGGCCACGATCTCGGCAGCGCGCAATGCCATTGAAGTGATGCGCCAGCGGGCGGCGACCATGTGGGATATCCCTTTGGAAGACGTCTATTGGGAGGACGGTCACGCCCATGCGGCAGGCACCAAACATGGAAACCGCGCGCCGTTGTCTGTGAGAGAAATCGCGGCAGAGGCGGGCAACACAGGCGGACCGATTGCCGGACACAGCGAATTGGTGGCCGATGGGGCGGGCGTGTCCTTTGCCACGCACATCTGTGACATCGAGGTGGACCCGGAGACGGGGTCGAGCCGCGTGGTGCGCTATACGGTCATTCAGGATGCGGGCAAGGCGGTGCATCCGTCTTACGTCGAAGGGCAGTATCAGGGCGGTGCGGCACAGGGCATCGGCTGGGCGCTGAACGAGGA
>CAYUSM010000008.1:0-40549 GCA_964447345.1 uncultured Sulfitobacter sp.
AGATGAAGAACGACTACCAGTTCATCTGTGGCGCGGTGCCCAAGGATGAACCTTATCGTGCGCCACAGATCACACCCTGGCCAGAAATTCCGGGCATCCAGATCGGCGAGGTTGTCGGGCCATCGGGTAAGGAAATCTATACTGACGAATACGGACGGATCAGGGTACGCTTCAGGTGGGACAGGATCAACCAACCCGATGACACCGCGTCTTGCTGGATCAGGGTGGTCACACAATGGTCCGGCCAGAACTATGGCCTCATTGGCATCCCGCGCATTGGCCAGGAGGTCGTGATACAATTCGAGGACGGCGATCCGGACAGACCGATCTGTACCGGTATGATGTACAACAAGGACAAGATGCCGCCGTTCGAGGTCAGAGAAGAGGAAACCAGAACGGGCATTACCACCCGTTCATCACCCGGAGGAGGGGAGAGCGACTATAACGCGCTGATGATGGAAGACGATGTGGGCAAGGAGTATGTCCATATGCAGTCCCAGAAGTACCACCAGCTGGTGGTCAAGGACAGTTCGCAGATCACGATTGGCGATGACGGCGTTAACGTCGATCCCGCCGCGCATAATGTCGATGATCAGAGCCTTCTGCAGACGGTCAAGAAGCATGTCACAGAAATCGTACAGGAGGGCGATAAGACCGAAACAGTGCAGCAAGGCAATCTGAGCCTGACCGTGGAGCAGGACATGACCGAGACAGTGAACACGGGCAACTACAACATGACCGTGAGCGCGGGTAATCACGACACTCAGGTCAGTCAGGGGTCAATGACGGTCAACGTCGCAGCGGGCAGCATCACGATGGAAGCGATGCAGAAGATCGAACTCAAAGTCGGCGGAAGCTCCATCAAGATCGACCCGGCGGGTGTCACGATCACCGGCACAGGCATGGCCAAGATGACATCACCGAAGACAGATGTGATCGGGTCGGGAATGTTGACGCTGAGCGGCGGCTTGATCAAGATAAACTAGGGCGAAGTGATGACCGATAGATTCAAAGACATGACCAAGGTGCCAAAGGAGCCAGCGGCCAAGCTGCTGTCTCTTGCGAACACGCGCCTTGAGACGCCTATTGACGCGCCCGTAGCCGCCCCGGCCGCTGATGTGCTGGCCGAGTTGGATGCGAAAGGGGCGATGATCGATATGCTTCGGCTGTTGGCCATCGTCCTGCCCCCCCGCGAAAGGGTTTGGTGGGCCTGTCTGGCCGCCCGAGACTATATTGGGCCGAAGTCCGACAAAGACCCGAAATGCTTGACCACCTCTGAGGACTGGGTCTTCAAGCCCACCGAAGAAAATCGTGAACGCGCGCGGCTGTCGATGGACGATGCCTACATTGATGATGACACAGTCAACATTGCCATGTCGGTGCTCTATTCTGACGGTACACTGGGCCCTGCTGATCTGGCCGAATATCCAGCCCCGGCAGGGGCGGCTGAAACCTGTGCATTCGCCATGAATGTGGTAGCGCTGGAAAAAAACTCTGATAGGTTTCATGAACACGGCCAAATGCTTATCGACCGCGCGGTTGATATTGCACGTGGCGGAAACGGACGCATTGAAAGCGGGACGACGATGAAAGAGGCGGTACAATGACCTCTGCCAGCACAAGACTGATCGGCGGCGGGATCCCACCCGCGCCAGCCGCTGTCTTGGGCGCATCCCAGCAGGTGCCTTTCGGCACCCTTTTTGCGTTTGGCCGCTCGCATTGCCGTGCCGTTTGGATCGGGGGCTGACGGGACGATGCCGCTCAAGCTGTCTTTCCAGTCCTCCGGAACCATGCCGGGCGACGTCGGGCCAATGCAGATGCCCGCGGGCGGCAGCCTGAGCCTGGGACGTGGACCAGCAAACGACATCGTGCTGCCCGACCCAGAGCGGCAATTGTCCAAAAACCACTGTGTGATCGAAGACCATAACGGCAACATCGTGATCGTGGACTTTTCCACCAATGGTACCTTTCTGAACTACGCCAAGACGCCGCTGGGCCGTATCCCGACCCCGCTGAACAACGGCGATATTCTGTCCATCGGCCCCTATGAACTGATGGTAGAGATTGCCACGGCAATGCCGCCACCCATTCCAGACCCTCTTGGCGACACGCCCGTCTCACACGGGCAGGCAGATAAAGCACCCGACCCGATGCAGCTTTTGGACGATGTGGGGCCGGGGGGTGATTTTCTGGATGACCTGCTGGGATCGTCCGAGGCTCCGATCGGACCCGGCCAACTCAAGACGGAAGACCCCATTGATGACCTCCTTCCCCCCTTGGGTGAAGAAGAGGACCCGTTCTTTGCCAAGCCAAACGATCCAATGAACCAGGATCTTGGCCCCAGCCAGGCCATGCACAACCGTTCCGGCAGCGACAGCTTCCGCCCCGCGCTATCTTCTGGCCCGTCCGTGATCCCGGACGACTGGGACGATGACTTCCTGAACCCATCTCCGTCCGAACCAGAGCCCAAGCCGGAACCTCCACAGCGAACGGAAGCACCAGCGCCGCCGCCCCAACCAGAACCGACCGTGGCACCGGCACCCCAGGCGGCAGAAGAACCCATTGCCGAGGAAAAGACCGTCACGCCGGAACCCAAGGCGGAGCCCGCAGCGGAAGACCAAACCGTTCCGGCGACGCCTGCAAAAGCAGCCCCGTCCGAAGAGCTTCCCGTGGCAACGGGCGATCAGGCAGCAGCGCGTGCATTCCTGACAGCCTTGGATGTCGAAGGTCTGGACATCGCAGACGAAGACCTGACCATCACAATGGCGCGCATGGGCAGGGTGATGCGTGCCATGATCACGGGCATGCGCGAAATTCTGATGACACGGACATCTATCAAATCCGAGTTCCGCATCGAACAGACAATGATCAGTGCAGGCGGCAACAACCCGTTGAAATTCTCGATCAGCCCCGAACAGGCGATTGAAGCCTTGGTCAAACCCAAGACACGTGGCTATCTTGGGTCAGAGACGGCGACCGAACAGGCGCTTAACGACATCAAGGCCCATGAGGTGGCGATGGTCACCGGTATGGAAGCCGCGCTCAAAGGCATCCTTGCCAAGCTTGATCCCGAAGTGCTGGGCGAGCAGATTGAGAGTGGTGGCGGCATCTCGGGTCTGCTGAAAGGCAAGAAAGCCCGCTACTGGGAAGTATACGAAAAAATGTACGGCCAGATATCCGATCAGGCCGAGAATGATTTTCATGAGTTGTTCAGCCGCGAATTTGCGCGGGCCTACAAGGAACAGCTTGATAGATTAAAGTGAACCGGCCTCCGTAGAAGGGGCGGTCAAAAAGGGAGAACTGTGTGTCCTGGGACAGTAAAGTGCTTTGGACGGAAGGGCTGTTTCTACAGCCTCACCATTTCCAGCAGGCAGATCGCCACAAGGAAGCCCTGGTGGCCGGTCTGGCGCGCCGGATCCGTCCCTATGGCTGGGGCCTCAGTTCACTTGAGATAGACGAAGAAGTGCTGAAGGTCGGCCAGTTTGCCATTAAAGGCTGTTCCGGCCTGACCCACGACGGCATGACCTTCCGTGTCCCGCAGACCGAAGATCATCCGCCCGCGTTGGAAGTGCCCGACACGATCAAGGATTGCGTCGTTTACCTGACCGTGCCCCAGCGCCGACAGGGCGCTGTCGAGGTAGACCTTTCAGGGGCCGAACAATCGGTCAGCCGCCTGCGCCCGGCAGAGTTGGAAGTGACCGACACGATGGGCCGCGATCAGAAGCCGGTGACCATCGGTGTGGGGAAAATGCGCCTGCAGTTCGCACTGGCCGTCGATGACATGGCGGACCTTCTGGCAATCCCGATCGCGCGCATCATCGAGGTCCGCCCGGACAAAGAGATCATCCTCGACCGCAGCTTTATCCCCAGCTGTATCGACGTGCGTGCCGCCACGCCGCTGGAAGGATTCATTCGCGAGATCGAGGGGCTTTTGTCCCACAGGATGACCGCCCTTGCCGGACGCCTTTCTGAAGGGGGTGCCGCCAAGGCTGTGGCGGAGGTTTCAGACTTCCTGTTGCTCACCGTCATCAACCGTTCCATCCCACTCTTCCGGCACCTCAGCACGGTTGAAAACCTGCACCCTGAGGATGCGTATCGCGAATGCGTGGCACTGGCGGGTGAATTGTCGGTCTTCATGACCACCAACAAGGAACCGCCCGAGTTTCCACCCTACCAGCATGACAACCTGTCGCTGACATTTGCGCCTGTGATCCGCACACTGCGCCAATACCTCAGCTCGGTGCTGGAGCAGACAGCCATTTCCATCCCGCTGGAGGCGCGTAAATACGGCGTCAGCGTCGGTGTCATCGCCGACCGCAAGCTTATCTCTACCGCCGGTTTCGTGCTTGCCGTTCAGGCCGAGATTCCAGCCGAGGACGTGCGCCGCCACTTTGCCGGTCAGGCCAAGATCGGCCCAGTGGAAGAAATCAGACAATTGGTGAATTCAGCCCTGCCGGGGATCGCGCTCAGACCACTTCCCGTGGCTCCGCGTCAGATCCCCTATCATGCAGGGGTCGTTTATTTCGAACTCGCCTCCGACAGCCAATATTGGGGCAAGATGACCACGTCAGGGGGTATCGCGGTACATGTTTCAGGCCAGTATCCGGGCCTCAACATGGAGCTTTGGGCGATCCGCAACAATTAAACCGAGGAGGGTATGCCCGTGTCAGATGATGATCCGTTCGCAGAACCCGATGACACAGACAAGACGGTAATCCGCCCCAACCCGGGCGGTCGTCGCACGTCCGGCACCGCCGCTGCAGCCCCGGCGGCTGCCGCCCCCATTGCCGAGCCTATGGCCGCCCCCGAAATGTCATCCATGGGCATCCCACCCGCAGCCGCCGCACCGCAGGCCAGCAAAAAGGACGGGCCGCAAGAGGTTGAGATGGTGCTGACGGGCATGAACCAGCTCACCGCCTGCGCCGCGCCGCTCTTCTCGCTCATCTCACGCATCCGCAACCGCGCGCAACACATGGACCCAGACAAGCTGCGCTCTTCGGTCGTGGCCGAAGTCCGCGCTTTTGAAAACCGCGCGCTGCAGGCAGGCATTCCCGCACAGACCGTCAAGATCGCCCGCTATGCGCTCTGCGCGACCCTCGATGACGTGGTGCTGAACACACCCTGGGGCGGCCAGTCCAGCTGGGGTCTGCAATCCATGGTCGGCACCTTCCACCGCGAGACCGTAGGCGGCGACCGCTTCTATGACCTGCTGGCGCGGCTTGAGAAAGAACCTGGCAACAACCTCGACGTGCTTGAGTTCATCTACATGTGCCTCTCGCTCGGTTTCGAAGGCCGCCTGCGCGTCGAACAGGGCGGCCCGGACAAACACCTGCAAATCCGTCAGGGTCTGGCGCGGATCATCCGCGGCCAGCGCGGCGATGTCGAACGTGACCTCTCCCCTCATTGGGAAGGGGAGGACAAACCATTCAAGGCGCTTTCCGCCTGGAAGCTGGTCTGGATCGCGCTCGCCACAACGGCCGCCTTGCTGGCCATTCAATTCTCGTCTCTGTCCTACCTGCTGAGCAATTCCACCGAACGCCTGATCGGCCAACTTTCGGTGATTGACAGCGGCCCCGCGCCAGAACTTCTGCGCCGCGCCCCGCCGCCGCCACCCGCACCACCGGCCCCCGCAGAAGAAGTGCGGCTGGAAAAGGTCGTGACCTTCCTGCAACCCGAAATCGACGAAGGCATTGTCGAAGTCTTTCAGAAGGGCAACACGCTGGTTATCCGCATCGCAGGCTCCGGCATGTTCGGCTCGGGCTCTGACCAGCTGACCGACAAGTTCCGCGAACCCGTCAAACGGGTCGCCAATGCGCTGAACGACGAACCCGGACCCGTTATCGTCACGGGCCATTCCGACAACGTACCAATCCGATCCTCACGCTTCCCTTCAAACATGCACCTCAGCCTGGCGCGCGCCAAATCCGTGATGTCCAAAATGGCGGACGTGCTGAATGACACGGACCGGTTGAGCGCTGAGGGCCGCGCCGAAAAAGAACCCATCGCTGACAACGGCACAGCCGAAGGGCGGGCCAAGAACCGCCGCATCGAAGTGCTGCTGGTGCAGGAGGCCGAATAATGTACGGACGCCGCATACTCTATTTCTTCTTCCGATCAATCTATTCGATCCTGATCCTTTGCGCGATCACGCTGTCGGTCGCGATATGGTTCCTGGCCCCCTTCATCGGCGGGGAGGAATGGCGCCCCTTCGACAGCATCATGTCCCGCTCGATCTTTATCGGCGGCATATGGTTCTTTTTCCTTGGGCTGATGCTCTTCATCTTCCTGCGCCGTCGGCGCAAGGAAAGGGCGCTGACCGAAGAGATCGCGGATCAGGCAGAAACAGACGTCGAAGATGATGAAAGCGCCATCGAGCTGGCAGAGCTGCGCGACAAGCTCAAGACGGCCATGTCAGAGCTGCGCAAGTCCAAGAACGGGCGCAAACATCTGCAGGACCTGCCGTGGTACGTGATGATCGGCCCACCCGGTGCAGGCAAGACCACCGCGATTGTCAACTCCGGCCTGCAATTTCCGCTGGCTGAAACACTCGGCAAAGCCGCGATTGGCGGGGTAGGGGGCACGCGCAACTGTGACTGGTGGTTTACCAACGACGCTGTGCTGATCGACACGGCAGGCCGCTACACCACACAGGAAAGCGATGCCGAGACGGACAATGCGGGCTGGCTTGGCTTTCTGGGCCTGCTCAAGAAGTACCGCAAGCGCCAGCCGATCAATGGTGCGATGATCGCCATCTCGCTCAGCGATCTGCTGATGCAGGATGAAGTCACACAGGCCAGCCATGCGCGCGCCGTGCGCCGCCGGTTAAACGAGTTGCGCGAGAAACTCGGCGTCCGCTTCCCGGTTTATGTGCTTTTTACCAAGGCTGACCTCATCGCGGGTTTCAGCGAATTCCACGATAATCTGGGCAAGGAAGACCGGGAACAGGTCTGGGGCTTTACCCTGCCGCTGGATACGACCAAGGGCGAGGCATCGCCGATTGCTGCTTTTGATTCCGAATTTGCGCTGCTGCTGGGCCAGCTGAATGCCCAGTCCCTTGAGCGGATACAGACGGAATCCGATCCGCAGCGCCGCTCGATGATTGCAGGCTTTCCCAGCCAGGTTGCCGCCATGCGCGCGGTGGCCAAAAGCTTCCTGGCGGAAGTCTTTCAGGACAACCGGTATGAACAGCGCCACATGCTGCGCGGCATCTACTTCACCTCCGGCACACAGGAAGGCACGCCCATTGACCGCCTGATGCTGGGCATGGCGCGCACCTTTGGTATTGGCCGTCAGGCGATTGGCTCGGGGCAGGGGCAGGGGCGGTCCTACTTTCTGACCCGCCTGTTCGAAGGTGTGATCTTCCGCGAGGCGGGCCTTGTCTCCGCCGACGACAAGGTCGAGCGGCGCTATCGCTGGACCAAGCGCGCCGCCATTGCCGCCACCGTCATCATTGCCCTGATCACAGGGACACTCTTTACCCGCAGCTATCTGGGCAACGAAAACCTGATCGCGCAGGCCAGCACCTATGTCGACAGCTACCAACAACTCAGCTCGACCCTGCCCGGCAACCCTGTGGGCGACACCGATCTGCCGCCTGTCGTGGATGCGCTCAACGTGTTGCGCGACATGCCCACCAACCCCGCAGCGGGCGACCCCGATCCTGAACGGCGTCTGACCTACGGCCTCTATCAAGGTGAGGTCATCGGCACCCAAGCTGCACAGACATACCGCGCCGCGTTGAACCAGCGGCTTTTGCCACGTCTGCTGCTGCGGCTTGAAGAGCAGATCACCGGCAACGTGAACAACCCCGAACTGCTCTATGAAGCGCTCAAGATCTACCTCATGCTCGGCCTTGAAGGGCCGATGAACGCAGACCTTGTCCGGGAATGGATGAACATTGATTGGTCCATCACCTACGCAGGTCCGGGACGCGAGACCTTGCGCAGTGATCTGGCCTTCCACCTCAACGCGCTGCTTTCGCAGCCCATGGCCAAGGTCGCGCTCAATGGCCCGCTGGTGGAACAGGTGCAGGGTATCCTCGCCGAAATGCCTCTGGCCCAGCGTGTCTACAACGGCATCATCAACAGCGCCTCGGCCACCAGCCTGCCCACCTGGCGCATCACCGAAGCAGGCGGTCCTGCGGTCAGCCGCGTGCTCGTGCGCTCCTCCGGCAAACCGCTGAGCGACGGGGTGGAGGGCATCTTTACCTATGACGGTTTCAACGAGGTCTTTCTGGGTGAGGCACTTGGCGTTGCCCAACGTATCCAGCGCGAAAGCTGGGTGCTGGGCCCGCGCGGCGTGGCCGAACAGACCGAAGGGGCGCTTACAGCGCTCAGCCGTGACGTGCTCGACCTTTATTACAACGACTATATCTCGCGCTATGACGGCATCCTCAGCGACATCGACATCATCCCGATTGAATCGCTCAGTCACGCGGTGGAGGTCACCAATGTCCTCTCCGGGCCAACCTCGCCCATCGTCAACCTGCTGACCGAAATCGCGAATGAAACCCGCCTGACAGAAGATCGCTCCCTGCTTGGCAACACCGAAGTCAGTGAGGGCCTGGGCCGCATCGCACAGATCGAGGCACGCTCGGCGCTCAGCATTCAGGGTGAGATCCTGATGGAAGCCCTGCAGAACTCCGCCGGGGCCAATGGCGAGCCACCAAAGCCTCCCGGTGCCTATGTCGAGGAACGCTTTGCCTGGCTGCATCAACTGGTCGCCAGAGAGGAAGGGCAGAACAGCCAGCTCGACGGACTCATTGGCACGCTGCAGGAGGTCTATCAGGAACTCAACAAGATGTCCTTCAGCGGGGTCGCGGCCACCGCCGTCGAAGGCGGCACGGCCACGCAACGCTTCCAGCAGATGGCAGGACGCATTCCCGGCCCGCTGGAACGCTGGGCCAGCCAGATCACCAGTTCCTCCACCGGCATCACGGCGGATGGCACAAGGTCCTCGATCAATGCCGCATGGCAGTCAAACGTGCTGCCCTTCTGCACGCAGGCGCTGGAAAACCGCTATCCGTTCAACCGCCGCGCCCGTGCGGATGTGGCCATGGCAGATTTCTCCAAACTCTTTGCGCCGGGCGGGATGATCGATGCGTTCTTCCAGCAGAACCTGTCGAAATATGTCGACACCCGGTCGCGACCGTGGACATGGAAAAAGGTGAACGATGTTGATCTGGGTATCTCTCCGGCCGTGCTGCAACAGCTCCAGTACGCCGCGGAAATCCGCGACGCGTTCTTCTCGGCCGGGCCGCAGCCGCAGGTGCAGTTCCAGATCACGCCAGAGGCGCTGGACCCCAAGGCAGATTCTGTGCAGCTGACCATCGGCGACCAGAACGTATTTTTTGAAACCCGCCGCCCCAACAACACACCTGTTGCCATCACCTGGCCGGGCAATGTGGGACTGGCCGGGGTTGTCTTCCTGCCGCAGCTCAGCAATGGCGAAAGCCAGCTGGCCAAGGACGGGCCCTGGGCGTGGTTCAGGGTGCTGGATGCGGCAGAGATCAGGCGCACCAATGTGGCGGACCGCAAGCGGGTGATCTTTAACGTCTCGGGGCGCATCGCGATCTTCCAGCTGCAGTCGGGGTCGGTCGTGAACCCCTTCGCGCTGCCTGCGCTTTCGAAATTCAACTGCCCCAAGACCTTCTGATGGAGCAGGGGTTCGGCGCTTTTGGAAAGATGCCCTCTCTGGGCGACTTCTTTCGGCTCAACACGCCGCCCGGATTTGTCCGGGTCTGGGATGCCTGGCTTCAGGGCGCGATGATGAGCGCCGCCGAAGCCGGGCAGGAGCGCTGGGACGATCAATACATGTCCGCCCCCATCTGGCGCTTTGCGTTGTCCCCCGGTCTGGCAGGGGCGACCAAGATCATCGGGGTGTTGATGCCTTCGGTTGATCGGGTGGGGCGCCGCTTTCCACTGGCGCTCATGGCTGCGGTGGACCGTGATGGACCTGCCGCACTTGATCATCTTTCCGAAGACCCGCTTTACGAACAACTTGAAGATGTGGCGCTCGCAGCCCTTGATGATGGGATGGACCGGGATCGGCTCTCAGACCTTCTGGCAGGCATTGCCCTGCCTGCTGTTCACAGCTACGCCCCGCTGCGCCGCGCTGGTAATACGTTGGTGATGACCCAGGCCCAGCACGGCGGCATCGCGCCGGAACTGGCCGCTGGTCTGCTGGGGGCCGCCAGCTTTAGCACCTCCAGCATCTGGACAACCATCCTTGATGGCACGCGCCGCGCGATGATCTGCGCGGGCCTCCCGGACGCGCATCAGGCGCGCGCACTTTTTGACCTCAATGCCCCGCTGTGGAAAGACGCGAGACCACCCTTATGACATTGCATACCCGCTACAGCGTAAAGACCCACGTGGGCCACAAGAGAAAAGTCAACGAAGACGCCGTTCTGGCCCTGCCGGAACTGAACATCTGGCTGGTCTCGGACGGGATGGGGGGACATGCCGCAGGCGATTACGCCAGCAGCCTGATCGCTGACATGGCGGCGGGCATCCCCCTTGATCTGGCGCCCGCCGACCGGCTGCATGCCCTGCGCGATACGTTGCACGAGGCGCACCGCCTGATCCGGCAGGAAGCGGAATCGCGCGGGATCGAGGTGATCGGTGCAACGGTCGTTGGCCTGTTGTTGGCCGAAGGACATTTCGCAGCCCTCTGGGCGGGCGACAGCCGTCTTTACCGTCTGCGCGATGGCGAGATCGAAATGCTGACCAAGGACCATTCGGTTGTCGCCGCTCTGGTTGAAATGGGTCAGATGAGCTGGGACGAAGCGGAGAACCACCCCCAGTCCAACGCCATCACCCGCGCGGTGGGTGTGGGCGATGATCTGGAACTGGACAAGGTGCGTGGAGAGATCACCTCCGGCGACCGGTTCCTGATTTGCTCTGACGGGCTAACCAAATATGCCACCTTCGCGATGCTGCAAAAGGCGCTGTCCTCTCAACCGATTGAGCTGATCTGCGATCACCTGATCCAGATTGCGCTTGCCGGGGGCGGGGCAGACAACATCACAACTGCCGTGGTGGATGTGATATAGGTTGCTTCAAGGCCAGCCAGAAAACAAAAGTAAATTAAAGGTTTACGACCACATCAAGCCGCTGGAATCTCAGGAAATCCTGCCCCTGTCCCCGCGGGGACAGAGCGCTTTCAACCAATCTCAGCCCGGTTATTCAGCCGTTTCCAGCAGCCGCGAGTCCATTGACCGGATGATCCCATCGCTGTTCTCGGCCCGGTCGCGCAAAGCCTCCGCATAGCCGACAGCAGATTCCGTTCCGGGCCGCATCTGCCGGAAAAGCGGCGCGTCTGAGTGGATGACCAGCACCTTGCTTTTGCCAAGCGACGTATCATCGACGGTAAAGGCAATGCTGCCAGCGGGCCCCGATCCATCGGCCGGATAGGCCACGCGCACAGGCACAGTTCCATCCTGCCCATCGCGCAGATTCAGGATCGAATTGTCGGGCCGCGAAAGATGCGGCAACAGATGGTAAACATTCCCCGACACGTCCAAGACAGACACGGACAGAAAACCCGTGAACACATCGCTGGGCACGATAATATCGATCACCGGGTTCTGACCGGGGTTGAAAACCCCGTCCTCCACCTTGGCGCCGCTGATCCCTTCAGAGTACATGACTTCCATCCCGCCTTCAGGGGCCGAAGGCAGGAAATTCTCAACCACGCAAAGGGACGGGTTGAGGATTTCGATGTCCATCACAACATTGCGGCCATCCGTATTCTGCTCTAGCGCAGTCTGCAGATCGCGGCGCGATCCGCTGCTGGCCAGCGCGCCTTTGACCAACACGGGATCGTCCGGGCCATAGCCGACGGGGCCGGGGTCTTCGATCCGCTGCAATGGACCACAATCGGCAAATTCGGCGAGCAGTTTGTCCACCTCAGCGGGGTCGAGGAACAAAGAGGTCAAGGCGACGTCAATCGTCCCGCTCAACCCGCCCGGCCAATTCGCGGGATACCGCGCGGTGATCGCGCTTAGCACGGCGGGGTCTGTCGTCGTCCCGGTGACCTCGGCGACGTTGTCAACCAGACTGAACTGCCAGTCGTCCAGCAGGACCACATCATCCAGTACCGCCAGAACATCATCGCTCCAGCTCGCCGCGATCTCGCCAGAGGCAAGCGTGAGGTCTGCTGTCCCACCCAGATCGGCCATGCGTGTCACCAGCGCATTCTGCATATCCGGGTTGGGCACATAGCCACTGGCAAGTGGCGGCTGGTTTTCTGGATTAGCAATGACCAACTCGTAAGGGCTGACGGCAGGGAAGGCCGGGCCGCTTTCGCCAAAGAGCCCGCCAAAATAGGCCGCCGCGCCACCCCCGATCAGCACAACTGCAGCGCCCGCGGCGATCAGCCCACCGGAACTGCCGCCGGTCTTCTTTGCCGCTGGTGTGGTGGCCCCAAGTTTGACGGCGGGGGCAGGGGGTGCCTTTTTGCTTTCGTCTGTCTGCTCGCGCACCTTTGGTGGGGTGACGACCACTGTCGCCTCATCCAGCACTTCTTCTGCACCGTCGCTCGCAATGAACGCCAGAACATCTGACATGCTTTGAAAACGCGCTGCCGGGTCGGGCGCTGTCATCCGGTCGATCAGGGATTTCAGCGGCTCGGGCACCCCTTCGGTGTCGAGCGGATTTTTCTTGTTCTGCACCACTTCCATCGGATTCGCCCCGATGTCCGGTGCCGCACCACGGAAATTGGCCAGCAGCAGCGCGCCGAGTGAATAGATGTCTGACCGGGCATCGGTGTTGCCACTCAGCTGTTCGGGCGCTGCATAGGCGTATTTGCCTGCAAACTCATTGCCGACAATGGTCTCGGCACCCGGATTGGTATCCTTGGCAATGCCGAAATCAATCACCACGGCCTGCGCGGGATCATCATCGCGCAGGATGATATTGTCGGGGGACAGATCGCGGTGAACGATGCTGCGCGTATGCGCGGCCTGCAGCCCTTCACCAACCCGTTTGCAGATGACCAGCAGGTCCTCTGCCGACATCGGCCCGTCCTTGAGTTTCTTATCAAGTCCGGGTCCGTCGATGTAGTCCATCAACAGGTAAACAAGACCTTCGGAGGTCCGGTGATTTTCCGAATAGCGCACGATGGCATCGTGTCGGATTTCCCGGATTTCCTCCTCGCGGGTCATCAAGACAAGGTAATCCTCGTTTGATGCCAGCTCTGCCTTGAGCACCTTGATCGCCACCAGACGTCCCGAAATCTCGCTTCGGGCCCGATAGACGTCGGACGTCCCCCCGCGGCCCAGCAAGGCTTCAATCCGGTAGGTGTTGTTCAGAACGTCTCCGGGTTGAAACGCGTCGCCGGGGCGGGGCTCAGTCATAGTGTCTTTCCGGTCAACAATCCTGCAGGGCGCGCCTTGGGATCAACCAAGAGCCTGGAACTCAACCCTGCGGTTGGCGTCACTGCGTGGATCGCTGGGATCAAATGGCGCGCTTTCGCCTAGCCCGATGGCTTTCAGCCGCTCTTCAGGAATGCCGCAGTTCGAGACCAGATGTCGCTTGACCTCCTGCGCGCGTAGAAGCGACAGGTTTTCGTTATAGGCGGCTGAGCCGGAACTGTCGGTATGCCCGATAATTTGGAACACCGATACATCCACGGATTTCATCGCCTCGCACATGGCAGCCAGCTTGGGTTTCTCATCCTCGCGCAAGGCCGCGCTGTCAAAATCGAATCTGATCTTCAGGTTCACCTGATCAGCCTGATCGACAGCTGTGTATTCCTGCGATGCGGTGATCTGTGTCTGATCTTCGGCATCGTCGCTGTTTGCGGTCTGCCCGGAGGGGACAATAACCAGCCCACGGGTTTTCTGCTTGTTGAAAGCATCCTTGATTTCATCGGCCGTCAATTCGTTCTGTGCCGAAGCGGTCTGGCCCACAAAGGCCAAAATCGCAGCCAGAGAGGCCGCGGTGAGGATACGTGGAAAATACATATCTGCTCCTTTCAAATGAGTTACTTCAATGAACTGCCATCAAGTTATACGACCATCCCAGAGGCCACAACGTTTTTGACGCGGGCCGCGTGTTTGCCTAAGCTAATTTTGTGGGTCTGCCCACCTATTTGAGAGAGCTTTCATTCATGCGGCTGATCCCGGCAATCATTCTGGCCATTGCAATCATTCTGGCGCCGATCCTGTGGTACGTCATCCCGATGGTCATCGGAACAGATGACTACGGGTCCGGCCCGGCGATTGATTCGCAGGCACGGATCGAGATCGAGATTTTGAATCAACAGGTTGAGGATATTCGCCTCAGGATGGAGGACATCCGCGAGGGCATGTCGGCTTTGGGCCAGGAAGTCCGCAGCCGCCCGGCGTTTCAGCCCCAGGTGCCCGGCAGCACCCTTGGCCAGCAGCCGCAGACCGATGGATCTGAGGTTTTTCGCCAGAACGGCACGAATGACATCATTGACGCCTATGCACAGGTGGTGCTGATCGCGGATCGCAGGAACGTGAACAAGGGTCTGAAGATCGCGGGCGGCAGATATCTGGTGGAGAAGCTGGGCCTGCCGCGCGAGAACCTGAGCGACAAATGCGAACCGATGACAAACCCCCGCCTGAAAGCCAAGCTGCAGACCAAACAGGTGGGCCCCATCCGCGTCACCATGCTGGAACCGGCGCTGGAGTCATTGGCCCGGGTGTTCGAAAACGTACGCATCACCGATCCGGACCTTTACGCGCGCATCAATACGGCAGGCGCGCTTTGCGTCCGGCGCATTCGGGGCACCACCAACAGCGTCTCGACCCATAGTTTCGGTCTGGCTGTTGATCTGAACATTGACGGCAAGCTTGATACCTTGGGCGACGGGCGCACGCAGCTGGGCCTGACGATCCTCGCCGATTTCTTTCGCACGGAAGGTTGGGTCTGGGGTGCATCCTGGCGCCGGGAAGACAGCATGCACTTCGAGATCAGCCGCAGACAATTGGAGCAATGGCTTTCTGAGGGCAAGCTCTGACCTGCGACCGGCTCCGGGTTCGGTTCCTCGCGCTTAAGGTCGATACAGTATTCTCAGTGCGAGCAGGTGGACTGGCATACCTACGCCGTCGTCATCCCGCACTGACAGACCCGTAAGTCGCATTATGTTATTTCTGCATCGACTTTGGACGCATCCGCGGCAAAGGCAATCCACCTTTCCACGTCAAGGATCTGACCCACGACGCCCAGCTTTGGCGATAGCGTCGCAGAGTCTTGTTCAGCCAGATCAGCAAGGCTGAAAACACCGCATTGATTGAGCATCCAGATCAACCCAGGTCCTGCGCCCGGCAGCCTTTCCAGATCACTCGGGACAGATTCGTCTTCGTCGGATTTGTCATCGCTTAGAGTTGGTTCCAGCACAACTTCAGCGGGCGGCTCAGGTTGCATCGGTTCTTCGGCAGATTCTTCAACAGGTTCCGCTTCAAGTCCAGCCTCGGCCTGCGGTTCCGAAGTGTCCGTTATATCGGCATCTTCTTTAGGCTCAGACGGTGCATCTGAAGGCTCCGGGATGTCATCAGGCAAAACATCTGGCGCATCGAATTCATCGCTCAGCTCGTCCATGGCCGCTTGCTTGACCACCGCATCGTCCAGCTCATCGACCAAATCATCCTGCCCCAGGATTTCCTCTGCTTGCTCTTCCTGGGACGCATCCTCGAAGGCCGGCTCGACCCTTGGTTCGGACGACGCTGGTTCAAGCAGTTCGCTCTCTGCCGGTTCAACCTGCTCGACCTCCGGCACACCGACCGGTGGCTGTGCGATGGTTGCTGTCTTTCCAGTAACCGCCCGGCGTTGCGCAATGCGCGCACGGCGCAGTTCGAGAACCTGCGCGCGGGCAGACCGACGTAGGGTAACCGCCCGCGACTTGTAGTCTTCTTGTTCGATCATTGCAGTCTCTCTTTCGGGTTTGGCATAGCGGCCCAGTCGGAAAGCACTGTTCCGACAAGCAGGGAAAATTGCTGGTCAAAGATCATGCGCCGCTGAAGGTCAGCAAAGACCTGCGCGGGCGGCCCAGCCGCAACAAATTCATCAGGTGGCGCCTGACATTTCTCCTCAAGATAGGACATTGCGGCATCCATATCCTTGAGCCTGACCCCATCTGTCTTGGCGCCTGCGCCAAGAGAATGCGCAACGACAAATCCACCCGCTTGCCGTTGCCAAAGCTCAACAAGAATCCGACAACCACCGAACGGATCCCGCCAATGGAGCGTCAAGCGCCGTCCCTTAAAGCGCAGCGGTGGTTTGTCCGCGCGGCTGACCACCACGGTCCCCCAGTCCCCGCAGCCCAGGTCAGCCCCTGACCACGAAGCAGGAGAGAGGTCCGGCCTCCCGAATTCCGCGCGCAGGGCAGGCTGTGGCATCTGTCATCGCTCCGACTGTGTCGTCGTGCGATACCCCGGTGCTGGTTAGTTTTGCGTTAATGGCGCACAGGTTGGATCAGGAAGGTGCCATCCGGGAAGAACTCCTTGAGGAACGAGAGCATCTCGGACGCTTCCGCCAAGGATTTGAAATTATAGTGCAAAATCTCTTCGCCCGCGTCCTCGACGCGCATTTCGACCATGCCCGGCATGTCCACTCCGCAATTCTTCCAAACAATTTGCCCCCAGTTTTAAGTACTACGATGCGCCACCATCGGCCAAGCATTTGTACTTTTTTCATACTTTAAGGTGAACAAGGTCCATCCGCAGATTTTCGCGGCAACTCGCCTGCGTGCCGCACCGGAAGGAGCAACATCGAATGAACGGAATTGGACAGCTGAGTGAGTCCGACGGCCAGTTTGAATTTCGCGATCCTACGCGCAATCTCATCGTCCGGGGCGAACATCCCGAATGGGTCCTTCAAGCAGCGGCCGAAGTGATTGGAAACACTGCGCGGCTGGAAGCCGAAAGTGTCGTCGAAGAACTGACAGCCATGCTGGAGTTCGAAGCCGCCGAGCAAATCGAGGTCGATTCTGCCAAATATGCGATGAAGGAACGGTTTGAACTCGTGCCGCAGTGCATCGTTTCACTGGGCAAGATGGACTACAAATGGGCAGCCCAGGAAGGCCGTGCCAAGAAGCCCGAGGAATTCGGCAACCAGCCTCTCAAACGCGTACATGACATGTCTTTGACCCGCTCGGACACGTTCCTTGAGAACGAGCCCGGCGTGGACATGGACGAATAATCGAACTCAATTCAAGGACATCGACATGGAAATCATTCCCTTTGGCAGCCAGGATCTGGACAACATCCTTAGCCGAGAGCCGCAGCGCGCCGAATATCTGCCTTTTGGTGCCGTGATGCTAGATCGGAACGGCAAGATCGTGAAGTACAACAAGGCCGAAGGCCTGATCGCCAATCGCACGCCCGATGACATGATCGGCAAGGATTTCTTTAACGAAGTCGCACCCTGCGCTAAGGGGAAACGGTTTCACGGCGAATTTCTGAAGTTCCACCGGACCGGTCAGATCAACGTGATGTTTGACTACACCTTTGCCTACAAGGGTGCGGATGTGGGCGTGAAGATTCACCTCAAGTCACAACCCGATGGGCAAAACTGCTGGATGTTCGTCAAACGCACCTAACCTTGGTGGCATCGTGAACCAGACCGCAGAGCATCAAAGACCCGACATTGACGTCACCATTACGGCAGAGCTGCGCGCGCTTTACGCCGCCCGCTACGGCAGGTCGGTTGACCCAGACGACGCCTCTGAGGCCACTGAGGAAGGGGCCCCGGCGAATGATCTGGTACGTGAGCCTGTGTGGGAAACGATTTGTCTGCGTCGCGATGGCGCGCGGCCCAGGCGTTTCATCGGCATGAAGGTACATGAAGTGGCGGCCGAAACTGCGTTTGGTGATATCGGGCTCCAGCACGGGCTCGCCTTTTACCAGGAGCGGGACGGAGATCTGATCTGCGCGCTGCATGTGACGCCCGATGATCCATTTGCACGGCGACCGGGCTATTGGTGTGAACCCGTCGCCGATTCCGCGGAGTTCATGCAGCTGGTGCGTCGCTGGACGCGTGACGTTCTTGGCAGCTTTCTCAGCGGGACGCATCCAGCGGAAGCGCCCTGCCCCGGTCAGGATCATCTCTTGGCCCAGTTCAACGCCCTCACTGCGCAATGCCTGCGCACCGCCCAGACACATTAGAAGAGGAAAACCGCATGTCAGTCATGATGGAAACGGCGCAGAGTGATCAGAACAACCAGAACAGCGTCGCACAGTTCAGCCAAAGCGCGCCGCAGCATCGGATCAAGCGGATTGGTGCGAGGCCATTGATCTTTGAAGGGACCGAGCTGGCCATGGCGATGAGTTTTACGCCCAGCCTGCCCTATTGGTACGAGCTCAATCTCTACCGCACCGCCGAGAGCAATGTGGTGGCGGCGGTGCGGCTGTTTTACCAGTCCGAAGATCAGGAGGACACGGTGCGTGCCTGGGAATGCGGTTCACTTGATGAAGCGGTTGAGAAACTGGCGCGCTACGACGCGGCAGACGATGTGCAACTGACACTGAACCCGGCAATGAATGAAGGAGCAGCAGCAGAACTGGCTGCTCAGGCAATGGCGCTGCGTGCTGAGGTGAAGGCTTACCGGAGCCATTACGCGAGCCTGATTGGCGAATTCCTGTTCGACCTGGAAAACGAGTGATGCCGGGGACCTTAGGAGTTTATGGGTGAGCTTCGTCGGGCCATCAGCAGTGCTTGAGGACATGCGCCTGTCAAATGATGCGGTACGCCGCATTCTGATCAGCTTGATCATGGCAGAGCAGGAGAGCCTTCATAAGAAAGGCGTCATCACCGGTGACCATCTGCTCGGACCTAAGGTGTTTGGCCGAAACACTGCCGACGTTGATGGCATCAAGATTACGGAAGAGGTGTTGGGGTTTGACAGCCTTGGCATTCTTGACGTGATCCTTGCGGTGAACCGTTTCTTTCAGCTCGATGCATCCGGGGCGGAGGATTACTTGCTGATCGAAAGAGACATCGGCAGCTGGGTCAGGCTTGTCCAGAAACACCGTGATCTGGTGGCCGATCAATGGTCGTTTGGGTTTCAGACCTCTGGATCTGCGGGCAAGCCAAAGACAGTCATCCATCCTGCGAAGGTGCTTTGGACTGAGATGGCCGCGCAGCATCAAGCACCGTTGCGTATTCTGAGGCCGCCCGGTCGGGTGATCACGCTTGTGCCGCCGCATCATATCTACGGGTTTCTCTTTGGATGTGTCTTGCCGGAGGTTGCAGGCGTTGACCATTGCGACCTGCATTTGGCGTCCCCGACAGCGGCCTTTCGCGAAGCACGCAGCGGCGATCTGATTGTCGGCACGCCTCACAATTGGGATGTGTTATCCAAGACCGGAAAGGTCTTTGCCACCGGTGTCCACGGTGTCACTTCCGCTGGACCTTCAACGCCTCGAACTTGGGATGTGGTTTCGGATAACGGGCTGGCCGGTCTGACCGAAATATTCGGATCGACAGAGACCGGAGGACTGGCCAGCCGGACCTCACCCGATGATGCTTTTACCCTTCTGCCGCACCTGTCGATGGTGGATGGCGTGATACCCTGCCCCGTGACAGGCAGCCCCCTGCCCTTGCAAGACAAGCTGGTATGGACCAGCGCGCGACACTTTCGGATTGCCGGGCGCATTGATCACGTGGTGCAGGTCGCAGGCGTGAACGTCTCTCCTGCCCTGGTGGCCAACAGGATCAAGCAGATCGCGGGTGTGGCGGATGCGGTCGTGAGGTTGGATGATGATCGGCTGAAAGCATTTGTTGTGCCTGCGCACTCTCAGTCTGAGGCGGGCGCATTGCGGCAAAGCATTCACCGCGAATTGTATCGAGACCTGCCTGCCGTGGCACGGCCGACATCAATCGACATTGGCCCCGCCCTGCCCCGCAATGCCATGGGAAAACTCAGCGACTGGACGCCCGCGACCGCCGGTAAACAAGGGCAAGATGCCCCTGTCGACGAAGTGGAAAACAAGCCATCGAAACGCGCGCCAATTAACTAAAAATAAAGTCAAAGCACGCAAGGTGGCTCCATCCTGCAACGGATCAGTTCAACCAGGGGCCACACTTGACCAAACATCATCCTCCTTCCCAGCCTTCTGACGCAGGCATTGTTCTGGGGTCCTTGACGAAAACGCCAAACCCCTGGCTCGGCATGGATGGTGCTTCGGCGTTTTTTGAGAATGAGGAAATTGCGAGCCTTTTGAAACGGGGGCTTTTCTACGCCCGGGCGGGCGCGCCCATCCATTTTCAGGGAACCGCTGGACGCGGGAAAACGGCCCTCGCGCTTGAAGTCGCGCGAAGGTTGGGACGTAAAACCACGGTGATGACGGGCCACGACTGGCTGGAATCGGATGATCTTCTGGGCCGGGAGGTGGGCCAGACCGAAAGTGCAATGGTTGACAAATACGTACAGCGCGTACGGCGCAGCGAGCGGCAGCTGCGTTACGACTGGGAGGACTCGCTCTTGGCGCGGGCGATGCGCGCCGGGCAAACACTGGTCTACGACGATTTTACCCGTGGCAGCGCCAAGGCCAACAGCATCCTTTTGAGCGTGCTGGAGGAAGGCGTGTTGGTGTTTACCAACCCGCTGGCGGGGCAGGATATGATCACGGCACACCCGGATTTCAGGATCATTCTGACTTCAAACCCCCAGGACTATGCCGGGGTGAACCGATCACCGGACGCGCTGATGGACCGGATGGTGACGTTTCACCTCGACGGTTACGGGATTGAAACGGAGGCGGGCATCGTTGCCGCCCGCACCCAGGTCCCCCCAGCGCTGGCCCGGCGCATCGTCAGTCTGGTGCGGGATCTGTTCACCCGGCCCGCCGGGCAAAACGAATGCTCCATGCGCGCGGCCATCATGATCGCGCAGATTACCGCGATGCGGTTGCGCAGCTCCACTGTGTCAGACGCGCTCTTGTCTCAGATCGCAACCGATGTGCTGAACGGGCGCGGGGCGCAACTCTCCACCGCCCAAGTGGCGCAATACCTCGCGCAGACCTCAGCAACCCCCGCAAAGGAACCCGTATGAAACGGCCCAAAACCCAGATGCCACGGCGCCCACGCATGGGCTCCGCCGCCGTTGCCCGAACACCCAAAGAGGCGGCCATCAGTCTTGTACGGCTGGAGTTTGACGCGGCCCGGCTGGAAATGGGCATCACCCAGGCTGCCAATCGCGCTGACGCTTATCAGCATGATCTCAACCGCAACAGGTCGGAGCGCCATGCGTTGCTCAACATCCTTAACGGTCAGTGAAAACAGGATGCGTTGATGAAACATCAGGCCAAAGTGCAGTTTGACGATGCAGATGATCGCCCACAGGCGGCATCAATGATGGAGGCCATTTCCCAGGCCAAGAGAATGGTGACCGAGATGACCGGACTGGAGGTTGATGCCGTTGTCAGCTGCGCGCGCGGTGAGGATTTGAACTGGCGTGTGGCGCTCGACATCATCGAAAGCCCTGCGCGGATGGGGGACAACGATTTGCTGACGACCTATGAGGTTCAGATCGGCGCCGGGGCCGAGCCGCTGCATTTTGCCCGGCTGCGCCGATATCACCGAGAGGATCGGGACAGCGGATGACCTACGCCATTCAGACACCCTCCCAAAACGATGGCCTGGCCGACGTGCTTGAACGCATCCTTGACAAGGGTGTGGTGATTGCGGGCGACGTCTCCGTCTCCTTGGTGGGGATCGAGCTTTTGACCATCCGGCTGCGCCTGCTGATCGCGACGGTCGACCGCGCCAAGGAAATGGGCATCAACTGGTGGGAAAGCGATCCGCGACTGTCAGCGGAGGCGGGCGCGATGGCCGCCGAGAACGCAAGCCTTCTGGCCCGGATCGAGGCCCTGGAAACCGCGCTCGCCTCCCAGGAAACGCAAGCACAGGTGACGCCATGACGCGCAACCGCAAATCAGGATTTGGACAAGCGGCACAGGACATCGAAGACGGCCTTGGAGGTCTCTTCGGTGCGCTTGGAGAGGCCATTGGCGACATGGTGGCCAAGCTGGAGGAGGGCAAGACAGGGACAGTCGAGCGCAACCATGTCTTCGATAGTGAGAAGGGTCCGGTGCGTGTGCACGCGGGTGTGCGCCTGCGGGCGGGCGGGATCGATGCAGGCGCACCCTTTGCCGCGCCCAAACCCGTCAATCCGGACCGGCCCCGTGCGGATGCGAAAGCCGCACATGAAGCGCGTCCGATCTCCTATGATATGTTTGAAGATGACGAGGTCTGGGTGCTGACCGCTGAGCTGCCCGGCGTGTCCACCTCTGACCTGATCATCGGGGGCAAAGATGCGGTGCTCGAAATCCGCACAACGGGCAAGCGGGTGTTCGAGGCGGACGTGACACTGTCCGATCCTTTTGATCTGGAAGGCATCACCCGAACGCTGCGCAACGGCATCCTCACGCTGCGCATCCCCAAAAGGTCAGCGGCATGATTTATCTTTATGGCCTGAGCGATGCGCCACCCTCCGTTCTCGATGAATGCCTTGCCGGTCAGCAGGGTCTGGAAGGTCCGGTCAAGCGGGCACCGGTCGACAACTGGCAACTGGTCTACTCTGATCACCAGACGGAAGAGGTGCTGCCAAAGCGCCGCCTGATGCTGACCCATACACGCATCCTGGAGCGCATGCTGCCCTTCGGTGCCGTCTTGCCAGCACGCTTTGGACTGATTGCCCACGACGTCGAAACGGCGCGCCGATTGATACTGGACCAGAGCGATCCCGTCGCGGCCAGTTTTGCCCGGGTGGCGGGGTGCATCGAGCTGGGGCTCCGCATTCGGTTTGACCGGCAATGCGCGCTGGAGGCGACCATTGCCGCCGATCCTGAGCTGCGCCAAGCGCGGGAGGCGCTGGCCAAAGGGCAGCAGAATGATCCGTTCAAGATCGCCGCCTTTGGTGAAAAACTTGCGGACCGGCTCGATCGGCGCAGAGGCGAAGCACAGCGCCAGTTGCTGAACGCCCTCACGCCGCTGGCCCGCGACCACGTCTTGCGCGCGCCAGACGCCGATATGGAAGTTCTGAGGGCAGAATTTCTTCTGTTTGCCGAGGATCGGGAAAGCTTCGTTGCCGCCGCCTCGCAGATCGCCGAGGCTTTGGACTTTGCACCCAAAACCGAGCCCCAGATCGAAGCGATTGGCCCCGCGCCGATGTACCATTTCGTGCAGCTCAACCTGTCTGCCAACCCAAAAGAGCAGGCTGCCTGATGGGTCTGCTGCGCACGCTTGCCTTGCTGCCGATCAAAGGCCCGCTCGACGGGGCTGGATGGATCTTTCAGAAAGTTCATGAAGCGGCGGAGCAGGAGTGGCGTGATCCCGCGGCGGTCCGACAGCACCTGCGGGATCTTGAGGCGCAACTGCTCAGCGGGGACATCTCCGAAGAAGACTATGATGTGGCGGAGACAGCCTTGCTGGAACGTCTCAGGGAGGCGGGATGACGGCGCGGCACTTCTCTTTGAGACAGGCGCGTTCCGGCCTACCGGGCAGGGCCGTGGTGCGGATGCCCATTGATCAGATGGGGCAGATGGGCCTGCAGGCGGGCGACACGGTTGGGCTGGAGGCGGCACGGCTTACACATGCGCGCGTGATGCCCGGTCCGCGTGGTGGGACCGACATCGAAGCCAGTGACGAAATCGCGCGAAATGCCGGTGTCAGCTGGGGCGATGACGTGCAGGTCAGTTCGGCGCCCCTACCTGCGCTGAGGTCCGTTGTGATCAAAGCGACCGGTGCAGACATCGCAAGACCGGATGAAGTGAGAGAAACGCTCTACGATATCCCATTGACGCTTGGCGACCGACTTGAGGTACGCCTGCCTATGGGCCGCAGCACCGCCTTTGACGTTGCGGCCCTCGACCCTGATCCAGCGGGGCTCTTCACCGACACCACGACCCTGTCCCTCGGCGGGCATCCTGATACAGCGCAAAGCTATGATGACGTGGGGGGTCTGTCAGATGTCATTGCGCGCGTGCATGAAATGGTTGCGGTGCCACTGCTGCGGCCCGCGCTTTTTGACAGGTTGGGCGTCTCACCCCCACGCGGTGTGCTTTTTGTGGGTCCTCCCGGTTCTGGCAAGACGCTCCTTGCGCGCAGTATTGCGGCACGCACCTCTGCCGCCTTTTTTCAGATCAACGGGCCCGAGGTGGTCTCCAAACATTACGGAGAAAGCGAAGCGGCTTTGCGCAACGTATTTGCTGCTGCGGCCAAGGATGCGCCAGCGATCATCTTCATTGATGAGATCGACGCCATTGCGCCCCGTCGCGAGGGTCTGTCGGGTGAAAAGCAGGTTGAACGGCGCATCGTGGCCCAGCTGCTAACGCTGCTGGATGGGTTGAGTGCGCGGGGCAAGGTGATTGTCATGGCGGCGACCAATCTGCCCGACAGTCTGGACCCTGCCTTGCGACGACCGGGCAGGTTCGACCGGGAAATCAGCTTTGGTCCGCCTGATGCCGCAGCACGCGAAGAGATACTGCGCATTCACCTGCGCAATGCGCCCCTGGCTGAGGACGTCTGCCTGCCGGATATTGCCGCCGAAAGCCATGGGTATGTGGGTGCTGATCTGGCCGCTGTGGCACGGGAGGCATCGCTGGCCGCCCTGGACCGGGCTGTGCGCGACGCTGGAGGTGAAGCGGCCGTCCGGTCGGACACGCTTTTCATCCGGCAGATCGATCTGGCCCATGGGCTGCAGGTCACCAGCCCCAGCAGCCTGCGCGACACATTTGTGGAAACACCCCTGGTCAGCTTTGCCGATATCGGGGGCATGCAGGACGCCAAGATGCTGCTCGCTGAGGCCGTCCTTCTGCCGCAAAAGCATGCCGAAACAGCCGCTGCGCTAAAACTGTCGGCCGTGTCGGGCATCCTGATGTCGGGGCCGCCGGGCAGTGGCAAGACATTGCTTGCCCGGGCTCTCGCACAGGAGAGCGGGATGAATTTCATCCCCGTGCGCCCTGCCCGCATTCTCTCGCAATTTCTGGGTGAGGCGGAGCGGGCGATTGCAGAGACCTTCACCAAGGCACGCCATGCGGCGCCCTGCCTGATTTTTCTTGATGAGCTTGACACCCTGGCCCCACGGCGCAGTGGCAAAGACCCGGTCCTTGACCGCATCGTGGCCCAGCTCCTGACCGAGATGGACGGGTTGGTGCGTAACAAGGATGTGGTGGTGCTGGCCGCAACCAACCGGGCGGATGCAATCGATCCGGCGCTCACACGTCCGGGACGTTTTGACATCGCCGTCCCGATTGAGCTGCCGGATCGACAGGCGCGGCAGGCCATTCTGGCGGTGCATTGCCGTGCGAGGCCTTTGTCAAAGGACGTCGATCTGCAAGCTCTCGCGGCCCGGACGGATGGTGCCTCGGGGGCAACCCTGGCCAGCCTCGTCACCGGCGCGGCCCGCGCGGCGCTGGCACGATTGGCCACAGGGGGTGATGACCCGGTCGAGATCACAGTGGCTGACTTTGATGCGGCTCTTGCGACGCAGGCACAAAGCGAGGCCGCCGTCCGGCTCAATCACATCTCACAGGAGGGCGCGCATGCAACGGTATGAATGGATTGCAGTGGTGCCGGGCGAGAAGCTGGAGCCACCTGATCAGAAAACGCAGGTCATCCACGCCCATGGGTTCGCGGCCATCCTTGCGGCAAAGCCGCAACCCATCATCACCCTTCCGAAATCACGCAAGGACGTGCTGTCCACCGCCGCACAGAGGCAAGCGCAGTTGGAGACGTTGATGGCATCCGGTCCTGTCTTGCCCGTGGCCCCTCGCACCATGATTGACGCAGCCACGGTTCCGGCGACCCTTGGCGCGAATGCACCTCTGCTCCGAGACCTGACCAACTGGCTCCATGGCGCTGTGCAGTTTCAGATCACCGTGGCCTGGCAGGCCGCCAGCGCCATGGATCACTTTCGCGACGCTCCGGAACTCGCGCCCTTGTTTGAGGCCGGGCACGTGGACGCGCTTGGCCTTGACCGCGCCATGTCACGTCTGATCACGCGCCTGCGCCACGACATGCGGGGCATGCTGGAACCAGTTGTCACGGACGTCATCGCCTTGCCGACGTCGGCTGAGGTCCTGTTGAACCTTTGCGTGCTCTTGCCCGGTAAAGAGGAGGGCAAACTGGACCTGTGTATCGCAGCGATTGATGCCCTTTGGAGTGAGGGGCTGAGCATCCGCCAGATCGGCCCTTCGCCTGCGACGGCTTTTGCGCTGCTACAACTTTCACAGGTCGGGGGGCCGCAGGTTCAGCAGGCCCGGCAGGTACTGGGCCTTTTTGCCGGACAGGGACAGGATATTGCAACGGCGCGGCGGGAGGCTTTGATGGCCCCCAACGCCCAGGTACACTCGATCCGACACGCAGCCGAAGTGCTGGAGGCCGATGCGCGGGCGGGTGGAAACCCCTTCTCATTGATGCAGGTCCAAACGCTGGATCAGGGGAGCACCTCGATGGACCGGGCGGCTGTGGCATGATGCGGGGTCCGCTTCACTTTCACGGGCTGATGGATCATCTGCCCCCACGGCAGGTGTCCGCACCACCCCATGATCTTTTGCGTTGCGGCCCTTTTTGCGCGCTGACCTCACCATGGGACAGCGCATTGGACTTGGAACAGCAGACGTCCGAAACGGCGGTAGAGAAGGCTTTACATCATCACAACCTGCTCTTGTCCTATTGTGATCGAGGCGCTCTCTTGCCGATGCGTTTTGGCACGGTCTTCTCAACGCAAAGCGCCCTGCAATCGGCGGTTTCGACACGGGCGGATCTTTATCGCGAGGCGCTTGCGACGCTCGCCGGACTGCGTGCCTATGTCCTGCAGGTGGACGTTTGTGCACATCCGAAACAGGAGCCGGAAAGGGTCGCGAACGGAAGGGATTTCTTGCGCCGTAGACGCAATGCCCGCGACGCGCGTGTGTCATCTCAAGCGGCGCGCCGCGCGTTCGTCGACCGGGTTGCGGACGAGTGCGCGCGGCTCAGCGCCACTCCTGCTACGGCAGGACGTCGGTCGTCTGAGCGTCTGCTTGATCTGACGGTACTTGTGGAAAAAGCCGCGCTGCCAAGGTTGTCTGACCTTGCTGTAGAACGCGGTTCTGAGGGTCAGGCACTTGGTCTTGCATTGAAAGTGACAGGCCCCTGGCCAGCTTACACCTTTGATCCCGATTGCTCGCGGCAACTGGAGATGTGCGATGGCGCTTAAAATGCAGATGGCCACGCCGGAAGAGGCGCTGAGCACTGACGACAGGACGCTTGTCGATCTGGTCGATGGGCTGCTGGATCATGGCGTGGCAATCCGGGCAGAGCTTTGGCTTAGCGTGGCGGACATCGACCTTGTCTTTCTGGGCGCCGATCTGGTGCTGGCCTCACAGGATCGCATGCGGCAGAACAGGTGCCCCCAATGATCGCGCTTGGTTGGACAGATGATGCAAAGGTGCTGCCCGCAGATGTCAACACGTTTGCGGTGCGTGGGCTGCATGTATTGGCCCAGCCCTGCGCAAAAGCAGAGACAGCCCGCGGACGGCTGGCCGCACAAGTGACCCTCTTTGAGGCCGATGTGCGCTTTTTGCCGGTTCCACCGGGATGTCGGCTCTCGGTGGCGGAGGCGGCTGACACGGCACAACGAAACGGCGACGCGCTCTTCAGCTCTCTGAGAGGTCTGGCGGACCGGGGCCAGCTCACTTTCAACATCACATGGCAAGCTCCTCCGATGTCTGTCCCCCATGCTTCAGGCGGACGTGAATGGCTTCGCGCGCGACAGGCGCATCTGGCAAACGTGCAGAGATCGGCGGACATGGCAAAGACTGTGCTGGACAAACTGAGGCGCGGGTTTGCTTTGCCACATAGCGACATCATGATGAACAAACACATGGCCGACTTCCATATGCTGGTACCCAGATCTGAAGCGGCTTCCGTGAAATCCACCATCTGCAACTGGGCGCGCGATCTGCACGCACCGGGCGTGTCACTGACCGTTACCGGCCTTTGGCCCCCTTTCGTCTTTGTGCCCGACCTCTCGCGCCAGAAGGGGGTCGCCGCATGACAGAACCGCTCACGCTGGACATCCACCCCGCTGACATCGCTGCTGCCTTGCAGCAAACCGGGGGAGGCGATGGCAGGGTCAATATTGATCCGGACACGGTGGAGCAGGACCTGGCGCGCCTCGTCCTCGGCATTGTCGCGTTTCTGCGGCAACTGATGGAACTGCAGGCCATTCGCCGGATGGAGGCGCAGAGCCTGACGCCGGACGAAGAAGAACGCCTTGGTCTCACCCTCATGCGCGCTGAGACCGCCCTGCATGATCTTGCCTCGAAGTTCGGGCTGACCCCGGCTGAGCTATCCCTTGATCTGGGCCCGCTTGGCAAAACCATCTGACCCCGGTTTGTCGGAAGAGAGAAGCTGAACACATGATTTCAACGCCACCTGCCGCCCTGATCCCCGACGCAGAGACCGCCGCGCCGCATCCACGGCAGGCCGAACTGGACGGGTTGATCCATGCGGGCGTGATCACCCATCTGGTGAGTGTTGAGGAGTCGCTCGACCCGCTTTTCGCAATCGCGCAGATGCGTGACCTGCCGGAGGTGCATTTTGTCGCCGCTTTTGAGGACGGGCTGATCGCCCTGGGCTGCCCCGAAAGGTTGCCCGGTGACTTGCAGGCACTGGCCATTCCCGCCGTAGCGACAGCACCACCGCCAGAAACCAATCCACCTGAGCCGATGCCCGAGGAAGCGCTCGCCCGGATTGATCGGACCGCGCAGCAGTTGGAATACCTCTTGGATGCGCTCCGCCCTGACGAGGCGGCTGCCGGTGAAACCCAATTGCAGCCCGTGATCGATCGGCTTGAGGCAATTGAACACCGGATCAATGAGCGGGCAACGGACCCAGACTTAAGGTCAATGAAGGAGCAGGTGACCGGCTTGCATCGGCGGTTTGACGGATTGGACACATCTGCGGAACGATCTGCAAAGCTGCCAGACGCTGAGGAAAAATTCGCCGCGCTGAACAGGCGATTGGGTGATATCGAAACCGGATTGCGAGAGTTGGCGCAGAAAGCGGCAATGCCAGACCAAGCCAGTGCACTTGGCGCGATTGGGGAGGCGCTTGAAGATCTCAGGGCGCGGCAGAACACCGATCCTGACGACGCAGGCATGTCAGAGGTTCGCGGCGCGCTCCAAGCAATGTCGATGAAGCTGGATCAGCCACCCGCGTTGCAGGAGGGCCTGGCCGACCAACTTGCGACACTCCAGGACGAACTATCGCAGTTGGTCAAAGCCCCTGCCCCGGTGCCCGATCTTGCCGCCCAAGAGGAAAAGTTCGATCAATTCGCTTCGGTCCTTGCGATGACCGTATCTCGCATTGAGACCTCGGCTGGGGACATCAAGGCATCCTTGGCTGATGCGCGATCGGGCTCTGAACCGGGTGCGGTGGAGGCTAAGCTGGACCAGCTGATTGAAGGTTTTGCAGCGTCCCGGCCTGCGGACCTTGCTCCCCTGGCAGAACAGATTGACGGGTTGAAAGAGCAACTAAGCACATGGCCGGAAGCGCTGGATCAGTTGCTCGGTGATGTGAAATCTCTGTCAGAACAGCCCAAAACAACTCTTGATCTGACCGAGCAACGAAGGACTTTTGCGACGTTCAGTTCGACATTGAGTGGTGTGGTTCAGCGCCTTGAAGCCGCAGTCGCGGATATCTCGACCAAAGACCGGGCATCAGAAGCCGACCTGTCGGAAACAAACGCATTGGTGCGCGACGTGCTGCAGCAGCTCGACGCGCTGGGGTCACATCAGCCGGATTTCGGACCAGCGCGTGCGCTGCTTGAAGAGATCCTGTCGCACGCGAAATCCCAGCCCGAAGCGTTGGCATCTCTCGACGCCAGACTTGAAAAACTCGCATCCCGACCCGCACCCGCGATTGATTTGACAGGGCAACGGGCAGATTTTGCCCGTTTCGGCACAGCCTTGGCGCATGTGGTCAAAAGGGTTGAGGCAGCACTTGGAGATCAGGCCAAAGATGACAGGTCCGAAGCCTTGCAGACCGCGTTTGAACAGATTTCGACCCGGCTTGACGTCCTGCCGGACAAAGAAACCTTGGCAGGCCTATGGTCTGAAGACGTGATGCCACTAAGGGAGGCCGTTGCCGCGCTGACAGCGCGGCCTGACCCGCAGGTGTCAATGCTGGACAGCCTCCGCGAAGACATCTCCGCTTTGTTGAAACGGCCCGACCCCGTCATGGATTTGACCGCCCAGCGACAGGGGTTTGCCCGCTTTGGCACGGCGCTGAACACAGCGCTGACGCGGCTGGAGGAGGTGACGTCCGCACTTCAAGCCGACGATAGCGAACAACCGAACCCGGCGGAGGAGATGATAGCGGTGGTGCAGGCCCTGCCCGAGATCCTTGACAGCACCGTCCGACAGGCCACCAACCTTGAACCGGTCACGACGGCATTAACCACAGTGCAGCAGGACATTGCTGACCTGCCTGGCCGCATAGGCCTGTCCGACCTCAATGAGGCGGTCATCAGTTTGACGCGCCGGCCAGACCCCGTGATCGACCTGACAGCGCAACGACAAAGCTTTGCCCGTTTCGGCACCGCCATCACCACAGTGATCGAACGGCTGGACAGCATCGCGCAAGACCTGGCAGCTGCTGGGACAGAGCCTTCCCAGGTCAGTGCATTGGCAGAAACCGTTGCCCGTATCGAGGTGCAGATCCGTGATGAGACAGGGGCGCAGACATCGAAGCTGGAAAGCCTAACTAGTCAGCTTGCGGTCTTGTCTGACAGGGTTGAAGCGCTGTCTGACATCTCTGCTGATGATCAGACGACAGAAATACCTGCGGGTATTCCGCTCTCGCTTGATGAGCTGAGACTCCAGTTTGCGGAGTTGATTGCCGCCCAGATCAAACAGAATGCCGCAAGCTTCCAGCCGGATGGTCCCGCGCCATGAATGGGTTGATTCAAATTCAGTCTACTTTCCGGGCACACGCGGCAAACGGAAATCAAATGTTATTCTCTGACGGATAGCTGTGGCCAAGCCGCAAGAGATTGGGGCCTGCAAAGATGTCAAATCATGGAGACCAAAAATGGCCATCGAAAAAAACATTGCGTCAGCCTCAGTTGCAGAGGTTGTGGACCGAATTCTGGACAAGGGCGTTGTGATTGACGCTTTCGTGCGCATCTCGCTCGTCGGGATCGAACTGATCGCGATTGAGGTACGCGCGGTGGTGTCCTCGGTTGAAACATGGCTGAAATATGCTGAAGCAGTTGGTCTGACGGTCGATCCCGCAACGGCCTGACAGGTGCGGTGACCTGCCGTAGGCAGGTCAGCCGGTCGTGCCGCGGAAAAGTTGAAAACGGGGTCATCACCTTTGATCATAGGTGATGGCGACCCGCAGGTCATGGGCAGACCCGCCAACATACGCTGGCCTCAGCTTTACCAATCACCGCAGTTCGATTGCCGACAGACGTCATGCCGTGCCCGCTGAACAGCTGTATCGAAGGACCCTAGATGTCAGAGACCCCCGACACATCAGATTTCGACGTCCCTGCGCAGGTTCTGCCCAGCGTGATTGGCGATCTGGCGTGCAAACTGCTTGCGGAGAATGTCCTGCTGCTTTTTTCGGAAGAGACTGGCATGCTTGTCTCGGCCAACGACAGTGCAACACTGCAGCTGGGGCTCGATCTCGATAACGCGATACAACCCACATTTGCCGAGATGGTCGCCGGAGGTGCCGATGATCCCGATGCGATATGGACATCCCTCTGCGCGGGCGAAGACAGCAAGTGGAGCGGCGTTGTGTCGGGGGCCTTGGGGTTGGAAACGGAAGGCGCAATCTGGGTGACACCCTGTGCAGACGGCAGTGGCACCAGATATGTGCTGCTGCAGGTGGCGTCGGCACCCGCACAACCTGCGAAATCGAACGAACCCTCTTCGACGTCGACCCAGGATTCTCTCTATACACCAATGAATCAGGCCATTGGCACCGTGCTGTTCGACATGGATGGCAACATCCTGTCGATGAACGATCGGGCGCAATCAGCACTCGAAGATTACACCGACGAATTGATCGGCAAGAACCATGACCAATTGTGGCCGAAAGCCGTTTGCGATTCAGAGGCCTACATCAATTTCTGGGAGAAGATGCGCCAGGGCCGCACGGTGGAAGGGCAACACAAGCATTTCACCGCAGTCGATAGCGAGGTCTGGTTCCAGTCTGTCTTTATCCCCATCAAGGACAGCAGCGGCACACCGGCCCAGGTCCTGCAGCTGCTGATGGACGTGACCGACATCGCTTACGAGGCGAATATCGCGATCGAACGCAGCAACGCGGTCTGGTCTGCAACCCCTATGTCAGAGCTGGACACCGAGGGGCACATTCTCGCGATGAACACCGCGATGGCGGATGTGCTTGGGCAGATTGCCGAGGACACGATTGGTATGCGGGATCAGGACCTTTGCGAGAAAAGCTTTGTTCTGAGTTCAGAGTACCAGAAGGTTTGGGAAGGGCTTGCGGCGGGCGAAGTACAGAAACTGAAAATGCGCCAGCGCACGAAAGAGCAAAAACTGATCTGGCTCAGTACGATCATGGTGCCGGTCCTGGATGTCGCCGACAAGCTGGTGAAAGTCATCAAGATTGCCGAGGACATCACGGCAGACCACGAAGATCACACGGACTGTCGTGCCTTGCTGACGGCCTCCGACACCATTCTAGGCCGGGCCGAACTGGACACCGAAGGCAAGATCCTGCGTGCCAACAAGGTCTTTTGTACTGTCTTCAAGGTGGCCGCAGATGAGCTGGACGGCAGGAAGCACCAGGACTTCTGTTCAGACGAGGTGCTGACACCGGTCCGCTACAGGGACTTCTGGACCAAGCTGCACGAAGGCGAGACGGTCAAGAACATTTACGAGATGCGGAACGACGATGGCGACGCCATTTGGATACGGGCGGCATATCAACCGCTTTTTGCGCCCAATGGTCAGTTCCTGAAGGTAGTGATGTTCTTTGTCGATCACACCGAAACCTACATTCGCGAAGCGAAACTGACCCATCGGATGCGGGCAGTGGAGAACACACAGCTGATGATCGAATTCAGCGTGGATGGGCAGGTCATTGACGCCAACAAGCGCTTTATCAACGTGTTCGGTTTCGCCAATCAGGATATCAAAGGCCAAACATTCGAGAACTTTCATGCCCCAGACACCGATACGATGGACACATTCCGGAAAATGTGGGAGCGGCTGCTTGCCGGGCGTCATGAGTACGGTGAGTTTCGGCAAACCGACATCAAAGGACAGGATATCTGGCTGCGCGGGGCATATTCCCCGGTAGAAGACCCCAAGAAGGGCATTGCCAGCGTCATTCTATTCGCCAACGATGTCACCAAGGAAAAGATGGAAGCTCTTGAGGCCCGCTTCAAACTTGAAGCACTCACAGGGTCGCAGGCAGTTGTCGAATTTGACACAAGCGGCAATGTTCTGACCGCGAACGACGCGTTCTTGCAGTGCTTTGGATACACCCTGCGAGAGATCATCGGGCAACATCATTCGATGTTTTGTTCACCCGACTATGTGCAAACCGAGGATTACCGCGCCTTCTGGCTCAAACTGGGTCGGGGGGAGGACACCAGCGGTCGGGTGCGGCGTGTCGGCAGATTTGACAGGGACGTGCATCTATTTGCGCACTACAAACCAATCTTCGATTATGACGGGAACACCATCAAGATCATCAAATCCGCGATTGATGTTTCCGATCTGGCGCAACTCGAAATCCAGGTCAGCGAAAGCGCGAAAGAGCTGCAGGAAAAGCTTGAGCAGAGCAGTACCGCAAACGCCGCCATTGCTGAGCAAGCCAAGGCGCTGCTGGCCTCCAACGACAGCACAAGTGAGAAAACGGAAAGCAGCGCGACCCAACTGAAGGCAACGCTAGAGACGTTTCAATCCGCCTCAACGGAAGTGTCGGAGCTTAACGAAATTGTCGATGTCATCAGCGAGATTGCCGTGCAAACCAACCTCTTGGCCTTCAACGCCGCGATTGAGGCGGCACGGGCCGGTGAACACGGCATCGGTTTTTCCATTGTCGCCGATGAGGTGCGCCGGCTGGCAGAGCGCAATGGCGAGGCCGCAAATAACATCGGTCGCAACATTCAGAAGGCAACAGCACAGATCGGGGCGGGGACAACAAACGCCAAAACGATCCTTGATCTTTTGGCCAAGCAGGACTCCACCTTGACCCAAAACCGACAAACCCTGGAAATCCTCGCCTCCAAAACCTCTGCGCAGGCCGCTGCCTTGGTTGCAGCGGGCGCGGTGGTAGACGAACTTCAAGGTCAGGATACGAGGTAGCGGCTGGTGCCGGACACGAACCTGCAGTTCTTTGGCGTCGTGCGGATCGGGTCCTCGTCGCTTGGTCTGCGCCTCGATCAATTGTCAGAGGTCTGCCATGTGGAAGAGCTCGATGTATTGCCTTTAAAGTCGGACCTCCTTTTAGGCGGCTTCGATTTGCGGGGCAGCATCGTGCCCGTACTCGACATCCATCAAATTCTTGGATTGAAGCCGCAAGCGGTCGCCGCGCCGCTGTGCGTGGTGATCAAGCGGAATGAGCGGGTATTGGCATTTTACATTGATGAGGTTCTCGACATCGCAAAGACCGAGGCGGATGATGCACAGATATTGTCCGGCCCGGACCCCGATACCAACAAGTTTTACAAAGGGGTCTTCCGCCACAACGACCACTTCGTTTCCATCATTGACGTGGCATCGCTGTTCGATCTGGCTGGGGTGTTTTCCGCGTCAAAGCCCGAGATGTCCAACCAGAAGACGATTGAGCAAAAGACACCTCCGATGCTGGTTTTCGAGGCAGGTCATGCGCTCTTTGCCTTGCCAGCACTGGAGGTTTATGCCGCCGTGCCGCGCCAGAACATCACACAATCCGCAATCAGTGTTGGTCCCTGTCTGGGAGAGATTTCTTACTACAACCGCCGGGTCCCGATCATCTGTCCCATCAGTGTTTTTGGACTTGGCACTGAGCGTGAGCCGGGCGCCTGCGAGATTGTCGTCGTGCGTGTCCCCGGCGAGCGGTTGATCGGGTTTGCAGTTGATGCCATCCGCAATATCGAGAGCTTTGCCGCCCAGCGGGTTGTGGCGGTGCCGGACCGGGCAAACCGGGGCGGTTTGATTTCGGGTGTGAACATCCTCGAAGATGGACGGCAGGTCTACACGCTCGACATTGATGCCATTCATCAAAACCCGATGCTGAGCGAGATTGCCAGCCTGTCCAGTGCAGACCCTCAACATGAAACCGAAAGAGTGGAGCGAACCGCATCAGGTGACAGCCGCAACGTGGTGCATGAGAAGGAACGCTATCTTGTGGTTAAGGCCGGGCGGGATCTGGCCATTCCACTGACGCAGGTCACTTGCATTGTCGATCCGCCCCGCCGCGTCACCCCGGCCCGGTCTGACAAGCCGGGTTTCGAAGGATACTTCTCGTGGCTGGGCAGAACAGTGACATTGATCGATCTTGCAGGCTTCATGGGGAAGTCGGGCAAGCACGGACGCGAACGGCGCATCGTGCTGACAGGAGAGGATGAGGACAAGATCGGCTTCGGTGTGGATCGTATCGTGAGCATTGAGGTATCGACCTGGCGCGAAGTCCCCGACGGCGACAGATCAGTGTCGGCCTTGCCCGCCGTCCAGCTTGGCGCCTCAGACAAAAGAACAGTCCTGCCGGTATTCGATCTTGAGACGGCGGTGCAATCAGAATGGAGCTAAGATGAACGCCCGCGCGACAAACTATTCGTCCTGATCTTTCTTCAACAGATCGTACTTGCGCAGTTTGACGTACAACGACTGCCGCGACAGGCCAAGCATCTCTGCTGCTGCCACACGGTTGTTCGACGTCAGTTCAACCGCCGTTTCGATACACATTTTTTCGATCACGTCGGTGGTCTTGGCCACGATGCCCTTGAGCGTCTGGCTGCCAATCAGTTCGATGACCGAGCGCATGTCGACATCTGTGATTTGCTGGCTGGATTTGCGCACCATCTCCGCCCGGCTGGCGTCACGGATGACCATGGCAAAGACCGGCTCCTGCGCGTTGCTCAGCAGGGTTGTCGCAATCTCCACCGGAATTTCGACCCCGTGTTCGCCAATCAGCCGTGTTGCATAAAGGCGCATGGCCCCGGTGCGCGTGGCATTCTCGCAGATCACGTTCAGATCGACTGAACCGCGCCCCAGGAAATCCGTGATGGTCCGGCCCTTGACCGCCTGCGTGTGCACCACGTCGGTCAGGCGCATGAAAGCGTCATTGGCGCTCAGCACGCTACCGGACTTGTTGATGAACACAATGCCATCCGCCCCCCGTTCAAACAGCCCGCTCAGATGCTCTTCAAGCGCGTCGGATTTGACAGAGATGCCTTTGGCATCGACCAGTTGACAAAGCAGCATCTGCTCTCCCGTCGCACGGAAAAGCGTGGGCCGCAGGCTCAACTCCCGGCCACCGGCTGTGGTGACCCGCACATGATTGCCCGTCGGCGCACCAGCGGCCCGGGACAGGGTTTCCAACAGGTTCCCCCCTTCCATCGGTGTCAGAAGCTCGGGCAGATGTCGACCCAGCACATCGCCGCGTGCCACACCCAGCAGCGATACCGCAAAGGGGTTGCAATCGGTGATCTCGCCAGTGCCCGCAGACACAAAAAGCGTCCCCTCCTGGGTGGCACTCATCAAAACGCGCAGGCGTGTATCATACTCCCGCTGCGCTTCGTAGTCCTTTTCCAACGCAATCTGTGCGGCGACCAGTTGCTGCTGCATCTCTGCGACCGGGCGCAAGTCCTGGCCCAGCAGCAGGATGGCGCCATCCGTTCCTATCCGGTGAAAACTGTAGCGTACCGGAAAAGCGTCCTGCTCCGGTGTGGCCGTGTGGTTCAGCTCGACCGGACGGACAACGGCGCCGTTCCCCTCAACAAAGGCAGCCAGCCGTTCTTCAAACTTCGGAATGGATTCAGTTGTCAGATGCGTGACAAGCGGCTGACCTTCCCAACGGGAAAACGCATATTGCAGCTTGGAATTGGGGTTGCTCAAGACACCCATCACCGTCCCGGCGCTTGAAATCACTAACGCCAAATCCGCAATACGGGATATGATTTCCGTGACAATTTCCGGTTCGATCATCGGGATCAAACCGCTGGTCCAGGTCATTTCGCCCTGCGACATCATTCAGCGGCGCTCCGCAGGTCATCAGGTGCAGGCATCCCATAGCTCGCACCAGGCCCAAAGTCCTGATCCGCATCAGACTGCCCGCTCGCGACGTCGCAGTGCCGCAAGGCATCATGAATATCAGATGTCAAAAGGTCTGCGCGAACCTCGGAACCTATGTCACTGCTCTGCTGCAAGATGCTTCCGCCGACAATTACCGGCGTGTTCCGGCTTTCCTTCTTGGAAGTCTCTACCAGAACCCGGCAGGATTCAAGGTCATCGAATGACCCTGCGGATATCAATACCCCGTTATAGTGTTCATGCCGCACCTGTTGGGCCAGGCCTTGCGGTGTCATTTCCAGATCAAGATGTACAGACAGGCCGCGGTGGCGCAATTGCCCGGCCAGCACGGATGCTCCAAGCGTATGCTGCGCACCATCCGGAACGCCCACGATGAAAGCAGGCGGGCTGTCAAACTTCGCTTCTCGCGGCAGCCCCCAATCCATCTCCAACCGCCTTAGCACAGCCTGCAGCCGGGACGCGCCAATGCTGACCCCCGCAAAATCCACCCGATCGGCCAGCCAGTCGTCGCCCAGCCGCCGCGCAACTGTCGGCACGTAGCTTTCCGCGATTTGCAGACTGGGGATGCGGGCCTTGCGCATGTCCTTGATCACATCGAAAAGACGCGCGCGATCAAAGCTCAGCGCGGCATCGCGCATCTGTGTCAGATAGCTTTCCAGTGGCTTGCGGATCACGCCTTGGGAACCACCGTGCGGCGCCAGGGCCGAGATCGCCTGCAGGACCACACGATTGACCCCTTCCAGGGCCTCCGTCTCGTCCGGTTGCTGGTTCACTGGCATGCCTGTCTCCTGACAGATGCGGCGTGTGGATTGGCAGTAAAGTGCAATTTACACCCAATATGCTCCCTGACCAAGTGGGGAATGTCAAATTATATTGACACAGTACCGGATTCCTGCCCTAAATCGCCACTTTACATAGGTTTTTAATGTCAACTGAACCGAACATGCTGGCTTTCATCTATGTAAATGAAAGTTGACACATTCACCTCTTCCTGCCAGATTTTCTTATGAGACTTTTGCCAAGGGGGAGCTATGACAGGCAAACGTGGCAGGTCAGCACAACGCGGACCGCTTTACACGCCAGCCCAGAAGCAGCGCCGGGATCAGACGCCCTGGACCCTGGTTCAAGGCATTCTGGCGCCCGTGCAGTTCCTCGTTTTCCTGTTCTCCCTTGCCCTCGTGTTCCGCTACCTGATGACCGGTGAAGGCTACGGCCTGGCCAGCTGGTCGATCGTGGTGAAAACCGGCTTTCTCTACCTCATCATGATCACTGGCGCGGTCTGGGAAAAAGTGGTGTTTGGCCAGTGGCTTTTCGCCCCCGCCTTCTTCTGGGAGGACGTCTTCAGCTTTGCTGTCATCGCGCTCCATACCGCTTATATCTATGGATTATTCTGGACCGGCCTTCCGCCGATGACCCTGATGGTCATCGCACTCGCGGCATATGCAGCCTATGTGATCAACGCAGGGCAATTTGTCTGGAAACTCCGTGCCGCCCGACTGCAAGCGGAGGGCATGGCATGAGCGATCAATTCGCCCCGCCCCCGGCCCTTGGCTGCCGCTCCGCGCCGGTGCTGAAACAGCGCGGTCAGCGCGAGGTCTTCTGCGGTCTGACCGGCATCATCTGGCTGCACCGGAAAATTCAAGATGCCTTCTTTCTTGTCGTTGGCTCACGCACCTGCGCGCATCTTCTGCAAAGTGCAGCAGGCGTCATGATCTTTGCCGAACCGCGATTCGGCACCGCGATTCTCGAAGAATCTGACCTTGCCGGTCTCAACGACGCCCATGCCGAACTTGACCGCACGGTTGAGCAGCTTCTCGCCCGTCGCCCCGACATCCGGCAGTTGTTCCTCGTCGGCTCCTGCCCTTCTGAGGTGATCAAACTGGATCTCAGTCGCGCCGCGGAACGGCTGACCCAGCAATTTGCACCCAGGGTGCGGGTGCTGGAATACTCCGGCTCGGGGATCGAGACGACATTTACGCAAGGCGAAGATGCCTGCCTTGCCGCGATGGTCCCTGTCTTGCCAGAGACTGACGCCCGCGAACTGCTCGTTGTCGGGGCCCTGCCGGACGTGGTCGAGGATCAGATGCTCACGCTGCTGGAAGGTCTGGGCGTCGGACCCGTGCGCGTTCTGCCCGCCCGGTCGCTTGAGGCCGAAATGGGCATCGGCTCCCAGACTGTCTTCGCCCTCACGCAGCCATTCCTGGGCGAGACCCACGCAGCCCTTGAACGCCGCGGCGCAAGGCACATCGCTGCCCCCTTCCCTTTCGGCGATGAGGGCACCACGGCCTGGCTCGCGGCCATCGCCGCCGAATTCGGCGTCAGCGACGCCCGCTTTGCAGAAGTGACCGAAGCCCCGCGCCGCCGCGCGCGGGCCGCCATCGCGCAAGCCTCTGAACCCCTGCGCGACAAATCGATCTTCTTCTTTCCAGACAGCCAGCTTGAAGTGCCGCTTGCCCGGTTCCTGACCCGCGAGTGCGGCATGACCGCCATCGAAGTGGGCATGCCCTACATCCATGACGCGCTGCATGGGCCTGATCTCGACCTGCTGCCACAAGGCCCCCAGATATCCGAAGGTCAGGACGTGGATCTGCAACTGGACCGTTGCCGCGCTGCCGCCCCTGACCTGACGGTCTGTGGCCTGGGCCTTGCCAACCCGCTGGAGGCCGAAGGTCTGTCCACCAAATGGGCCATCGAACTGGTCTTCACGCCCGTGCATTTCTACGAACAGGCCGGGGACCTCGCCGCCCTCTTCGCCCGCCCCCTGCGCCGCAAATCCATCCTCTCGGCAAGCATGGAGGTCGCCGCGGAATGAGCTGCCCCCTGCTTCATCTTTCCCTTACAATTCCGGGGTCCGGGGCAGCGCCCCGGTCCTGCCGGTGCCACAGATGAAACTGACCGTCTGGACATACGAAGGCCCGCCCCACGTCGGTGCCATGCGCGTCGCCACGGGCATGAAGGACCTGCACTACGTGCTGCACGCGCCCCAGGGCGACACATACGCCGATCTCCTGTTCACCATGATCGAACGCCGCGACCACCGCCCGCCCGTCACCTACACCACGTTTCAGGCCCGCGACCTCGGCTCGGACACGGCAGGCCTTTTCAAACAGGCGTGTCAGGACGCCTATGACCGCTTCAGGCCCGAGGCGATCATCGTCGGGGCCTCCTGCACCGCTGAACTCATTCAGGATGATCCCGGGGGTCTGGCCGAGACCATGGGCCTGCCCATCCCCGTGATCCCGCTGGAACTCCCCAGCTATCAGCGCAAGGAAAACTTCGGCGCGGATGAGACCTTCTTCCAGATCGTCCGCCACC
>CAYUSM010000009.1:0-40527 GCA_964447345.1 uncultured Sulfitobacter sp.
AACCGGAGCATCCGGTGCTGGCGAGGCTTGCAGGGCGCTCAGAACAATCTTGCCATCCTGTTCACGCGCCTCAACACGGCGAGACACTTCCCGCTCCGCAATACGGGCGAGCATCTCCGCATCCGGCTGGGGAGGCTCTGCGCCGAAGTAACGGTCATCTGCGGCCAGATCGCGGAAGTACTCCGCAATGGCTTTCATCGTGCCAAATGAATCTTCAAAACCTTCAAGCGTGCACGAAAATGTGCCGTAAGATACCGTAAGAATTTTATTGTTATTCATCATCGGATGCTCGTCCTCTGCATTTTTGCAAGCTCCCGTTTACCACGATATCCAAGACCAATTCGGCCCGAATCTGTGCCATCGAGCGTATCATTTCGTGGCGAGATTGTGATGCGTTTCCAAAAAGAGCAGTAATTGCCCATGATTGACCCTATTGTTCACAGCTCCGATCCAGTGACCCTTGTTGGCGCGGGTGAGGCTACGACCCAGGACCTGCAGAAATCGTTAATGCTTGCCCCGACCTGTGTCGCCGCTGATGGGGGAGCGGCGCTGGCGCTGGCCGTAGGTGCTGAGATCACCGCTCTCATCGGTGACTTCGACTCTGTAAGTGACGAAATTCTATCGAAGATCCCGTCATCACGCCACTATCGCGTGGCCGAGCAAACCAGCACCGACTTCGAAAAAGCGCTCATACGTATCGCTGCGCCATTGGTGGTGGGCGTCGGCTTTCTGGGAGGGCGTCTGGATCATCAATTGGCCGTTCTGCATAGTCTCGTGGCCTTTCCGGAACGTCCTTGCATGCTGATCGGGCAGGAAGAGGTCATTTGTCTTGCGCCACCGCATATTGAACTGCCAACGCAAGCGGACGATGTCGTATCACTGTTTCCAATGGCCCCGGTTCAGGGACAAAGTCAGGGGCTGGTCTGGCCCATCCAGGGGCTCGCTTTCTCGCCGTCCAGCCGGATTGGCACCTCAAACCGGGCCACAGGCCCGTGCGCGCTGTCCTTCGAGGCACCAGAGATGTTGCTGATGTTACCGCGGCGTTTTATGCGGCCGCTGGCTGAGCAGCTTTCGGCGCCAGACGCTGCGCGGTGGCCCGCTCGCGCATAATGATGTATAGCCCTGCACCCATGGTGATCATGATCCCTGCAGTGGCAAGCGGGTTGGGCAAATCACGGAAGACCAACAGCCCGATGACCGTGGCAAATGGGATTTCAAGATACTGCATCGGTGCCAGGGTCGCCGAAGGTGCATAACGCAGGGCCCAAGTCATCAGAAGGTGAGCAGTAGTTCCCAGCAGCCCAATGCTGATCAGCAGGGTCCACTCAAACGGGTTGGGCGCCATGCTTTGCATTGGTGCCAGGTTGAACAGGCTTCCCAGCAGCAAAAGCGGGATCATCACGGCGGTTGCCATCACCCCACTGACGGCTTGCAAACCGATGGGGTCGGTTTCTTTGGCGATTTGCCGCGTGATCAGCATGAACACTGAGAAGTTTGCGGCCACGAAAACGGGCAGAAGCGCGGGCCAGCCGACACTGGCAAAACTCGGCTGCACAACAAGAAGTGTTCCGAAGAACCCGACAATACAAGCAATTAAGCGGCGTGAGCCAACTTCTTCCTGAAGGACGAACCGCCCCAACAGCAGCATGAAGAAAGGCATGACAAATGCGATGGCCACCGCATCAGCCAGCGGCAGGTACCGCAGGGCTGTGAACATCGCGCCGATGCCGATGATGTGCAGGATGGTGCGCAAGAACGTCAGGCGCATCACACGACCTCTCATGCGCCACAGCCGTCCGGTCATCCAAACGAAGGGTATTAGAAGCACTGCCTGTATCGCGAAGCGGATCAACACCACCTGACCCAGTGGCACAGTGTCGCCCAGCAATTTAGCAACCGCGTCGCCCATCGGGGCAATAACGCAAAAGCCCAGCATGAGGGCAATTCCGAGAATGGGTCGGTCCTGTTGCATGCCTTGGAAGCTAGGTTGTTGATCAGATTAATGCAACTTTTAGTTGTTGTCTGCGCTCCCAACTCACCGTTTGGCGTCAATATCGCCAGAATTCATATGTTTAGGTCTGTGGATAAACTGACGTGACACAGTAAGGGATTTTGTGCGTTGCTGACTAAGCGGCGGGTCGCGCCATCTTTACCTGATTCCTTCCGCGCCCCTTGGCCACGTAGAGCGCCCGATCTGCCCGATCGAATATCATGGCCGCAAGGGTCTCTGCATTACCTTCCAGAGCGTCGCCCATGCCACCCATCTCCAATCCAATGCTGATTGTCACCTCAATGGGCGTCGCGTTTCCCGGTACTGAAAAAGCAGTGGCGGAGATGTCTTGACAGATGCGGTCCGCCACATGTTGTGCTTCCAAGCGTGAGGCACCCGGCATGACGATCATGAATTCCTCTCCACCAACGCGGGCGACCATATCAGTGTTGCGCATGACGGACCTAAGGCGTTTTGCGACTTCTTTCAAAACGGCGTCGCCCGACGCGTGACCATAGACGTCATTGATGCGTTTAAAGTGATCAAGGTCCGCGGCCATCACGGCAAAGCTGCGCCCGGTTGAACGCGCATGTGCAGCAACGCGTCCGAGGTGGGGCATGGCGTACCTTCTATTATAGAGGCTGGTGAGAGGATCAAAAACTGCCGCCTGAAGGCTGTTGCGCACAGAGGCCCGCAGATGCTCCCCCAATCGCTTTTGCCGCATCACCGCTCTGACCCGAAGCGCCAGTTCGACAGCATCGAAGCCATCCGTCATCACGTCGTCCGCGCCCAGATCAAGCGCATTTGCGGCCAAGGACGTATCTGCAGAGGTTTGCAGAACGATCAGACCGGTGTGGCGTGCTGCAGACGTCGCGCGCAAAGTTGAAATGAGGCGCATTTCTTCGATCGCTGCCGCCGCATTTCTGGGCAGGACCAAGACAAACACGTCGGGAATGTCCTCAGCGGCTACCTGTTGCATCAGCGTTCCCGGCGTTGCCAAAGTCAGCCTGATGCGAAGGACAGGGCGAAGGTCCTTGGCGAAAGATTGAAGGCGAGGCAAATCGCTGCCCACCATCACGCATCGGCCTTGTTCCTCGAAGGTGGCCTTGGGTTCGGCAAGTCCAAGCGCGCGACATGTGTCCTCACGAATTTGCCATTCCGCTGCCGTGTTATGCGTCCGGATCAGGTTGCGCACCCGGCCGAGCAAAAACGTCTCATCAACTGGCTGATACAACACGTCGTGCACACCTGCTTCCAGCGCCGCGACGCGCGCTTGACGATCAGGCTGGCAGCCGATGCCCAGAACCGGCACGTGTTCTGTACGAGGATCCTGTCGCAGTCTTTCACAAAGCGTTGCCGCCCCTCCATCAGGCAGGGACAGACCGGCAATGATCAAATCGGGCGCGTCCTTGCCCGCAGTTCTGACCGCTTCCGCCATGGTCGTGACTTGCAAGACATCATAGAAGGCCTTCTTCAGTTTGACCTTCAGCACGATGCGATTGGTCACAATCGAGTCAACGATGAGGATATTGCCCTGCACTTTCAAACCGCCGCGTTATGCCGAGATTCACATTCCATGCGGAAGTTTTTGTGCCTATTGGTTAATAAACCGTTTCCAGAGCAGCTCGCACAGCGATCAGACCCATGACCTATACGCAAGAAACCGCCGAAACACTTGCTCTTCAGGCGCTGGCCTGGCTGGCTGCTCACGATGATTTGCTTCCAGTGTTTCTGGGCAGCACCGGCGCATCCGAAACGGATTTGAAAGAACGTGCTGCGGATCCCGTCTTTCTTGGTGCAGTTCTAGACTTTCTGATGATGGATGATGCCTGGGTTATGGCCTTTTGTGACGAACATTCGCTCCCCTATGAGCGGATCATGCTAGCGCGTCAGGCGCTTCCGGGTGGCGAGCAGGTAAGCTGGACATGAGCGGTATTCAGGGTTTGTGCTTTGATAAGGATGGCACACTTTTTGATTTCGCGGCCACCTGGGAGGCGTGGGCCGCGTCCTTTTTGCTCAGGTTGAGCAACGGCGATAGGGAGCGGGCGAGGAGAATTGGGCAGACCATTGAATTTGACATGGCAACTCAGCAATTTGCGCCCACGAGCGTCATCATTGCGGGAACGGCCGGTGAGATTGCCGAAGCGCTTCACCCGCATTTTCCTAACCACACACCGGCAGGCTTGCTTGCTGTCCTGAACGAAGAGGCGGAGAAGGCACCACAGAAGGCCGCTGCGCCGTTGCATCCGTTGCTTGAGGGCCTCCGCGCACGCGGATTGCGGCTGGGTGTTGCAACAAATGACGCCGAAGCGCCTGCGCGGGCGCATCTGGAGCAGGCGGGGGTTACTGAGCTCTTTGATTTTATCGCCGGGTTCGATTCAGGCTTCGGTGGCAAACCGGCGCCAGGGCAGCTACTGGCGTTTTCCAAGCATATCGGCGTCGCCCCAGAGGGTATCGCGATGGTGGGGGACAGCACGCATGATCTTCACGCAGGCCGCGCCGCTGGGATGACCACGATCGGTGTGCTCACCGGCCCCGCGACCGAAGAAACACTCGCCCCATTCGCCGACGCGGTCTTGCCCGACATCAGCCATCTGCCTGCGTGGCTCAACGCGCGCGACCCATAGCCGTCTCTCTACAGGGCAAAAACGACACGGACCGTCGCGAACGGAAAGGCCGCGCCTGCGCCCTTGGGGCCTTCTGATCTCAATTCAGGAGGGTAGCACCATGGCCGATGGCACCACCAAACGCAGAACACGTGGCGGCGGACGTGCGGGCGCGAAAGAGCGCCGCGGCACAACTGTGATCGAACAGATGCCGTGGAAGCCCCCGGTTAACACTGATCGTCCGACTGAGCCCCTTGATCAGGAGGGTGTTGAGGCCATTCACGACGGTGCGATGCGTATTCTCGAAGAGATCGGTATCGAATTTCTGAATGCCGAAGCCTGTGACATCCTGCGCAAAGCGGGCTGTACTGTGAGCGGTGAGAACGTCCGCATGGGCCGCGATTTCGTCATGGAATGGATTGGCAAGGCCCCGCCAGAGTTCACGCTGACGCCGCGCAACCCGGAACGCGCCATTACCGTTGGCGGCAAGAACCTGTTGTTCGGCAATGTCTCGTCGCCCCCCAACTATTGGGACATGGCGATTGGCAAGAAAGTCCCCGGCACGCGGGAGATGTGTCAGAACCTGTTGAAGCTTACCCAATACTTCAACTGCATCCACTTCGCGGGTGGCTACCCGGTTGAGCCCGTGGATGTGCACGCCTCCGTGCGCCACCTTGACGTGCTCTTTGACAAGCTGACGCTCACCGACAAGGTCATGCATGCCTATTCATTGGGTAAGGAGCGGGTCGAAGACGTGATGGAGATGGTGCGTATCTCCCAAGGCATCAGCCACGAGGAATTCGACGCCGCGCCGCGTATGTATACGAATATCAACTCTACCTCGCCCCTAAAGCATGACTACCCGATGATGGATGGCTGGATGCGCCTGGCGCGACGCGGGCAAGGGCTGGTCGTCACACCTTTCACCCTTGCCGGTGCCATGGCGCCGGTGACAATGTCGGGCGCTGTGGCGCAGTCGTTGGCAGAGGCGCTGTGTGCTGTTGTGCTGGCGCAGATTATCCGCCCCGGCTGCCCGGTTGCCATTGGGACCTTTACGTCCAATGTGGACATGAAGTCAGGCGCACCGGCCTTTGGCACGCCAGAATACATGCGCGCCACTCAGATGACCGGGCAGATGGCGCGTTACTACAACCTGCCTCTGCGCTCTTCCGGCGTTTGCGCAGCCAATGTGCCTGATGGTCAGGCCATGTGGGAGACCTCGAATTCGCTTTGGGCAGCGGTGCAATCAGGCACCAACATGATCTACCATGCGGCGGGCTGGTTGGAGGGCGGGCTGATCGCTTCCCCGGAAAAGTTCATCATGGACTGCGAGGTGCTCCAACAGATTCAGCGGTACATGGAGCCGGAGCTTTGCGCGACCGGCCCGGATGAGATCGCACTCGACGCCATCAAGTCGGTTGGCAATGCTGGCCACTTCTTCGGGATCGATCATACACAGGAACGCTATACCACCGCGTTCTATCAGCCGTTCCTTAGTGACTGGCGTAACTATGAGGGCTGGGAAGTCGCTGGTGGCATTTGGACAGCTGAGCGGGCCCATCACATGTTCAAAGAGATCATCACCAGTTTTGAGCCCCCGCCGATGGATGTCGCGATCCGCGATGAACTGGCTGATTTCGTCGCGAGGCGCAAATCGGAAGGCGGCGCACCAACCGACTTCTAGTCATAACACGTCGGCTGATCCCCCAGCCAAATATTTAAAATCTCGATTGTTGGCGGTTCGTTAACCCCTTTGCCGGATGCTTCAAGGCTGGTTAGACCGGAGTGAAGGCCGCCATGCACGGGCTTGTTAATCGCAGTATCCAGCTCTTCGTGACAGAGACCCGGGGCAAAGAAACCTGGGCTGTCGTCACAAGGGTCGCGGGCATCGGCTTCGTCGAATTCGAAGGGATGATGCGTTACAAGGAGGTCTATACACCCCGGTTGCTGAATGCCGCAGCAGAAGTGCTGGACCGCCCACGCAGCGAGATCATGGAGGACCTGGGCACCTTTGTCGTCTCACAAAAGGGCTTTGAAGCAGTAAGACGATTGCTGCGTTTTGGCGGCATTGATTTCGTCGATTTCCTGCATTCCCTTGATGATTTGAACGAGCGCGTCCGTTTGGCAATTTCTGACCTGACCCTTCCTCAGGTAGAGCTGCGATCCCATTCAGACGGTGAGTTCAGCCTCTATTGCGATGCATCATTCGAAGGCTATGGCCATGTGATGATGGGGGTTTTGCGGGCGATGGCGGATGATTACGGAACGCTGGCGCTGCTGGAACATCAAGGCAAAGTTGGCGATGCTGAGGTCGTCTCGATCCGTCTCGTTGAAACAGACTTCAGCGAGGGCCGACGGTTTGAACTGGGAGCGCTCACCGTATGACGGCTTGTGCAGATATCAACGCGCTTGACGTGCTGTGCCCCATGCATCTGGTTCTGAACCCAAGTGGTCAAATCACGCACGCCGGGCCCACTGCGCAAAAGATCAGCCCTGATCGTGGCCTGGAAGGGCAGCGTTTTTTCGAGGTCTTCGAAATTCGCCGCCCTCGGGCGTTCTCGTGCATGCAGGATTTTCAGCGCGCCGGACAACAAAAGCTGCATCTGAGGTTGCGTGCCGCCCCCCGCACGAAATTGAAGGGCATCGTGGTTCCCGCCGGCGACGGCAGCACTGACATGATCGTCAATCTGAGCTTCGGCATCTCAGTGGTGGACGGTGTGCGCGATTTTTCACTTACAAACGCTGACTTTGCTGCCACGGATCTGGCGATTGAAATGCTATACTTGGTGGAAGCGAAAACCGCAGCAATGGAAGCCTCCTACCGGCTAAATGACCGCCTCCAAGGGGCCAAAATGGCCGCGGAAGAGCAGGCTGACACCGACACCTTGACGGGGCTCAGAAACAGGCGTGCGCTGAACACTGTATTGACCAAGCTGCTTGAAGAGCCGCATGCGTTTGCGGTGATGCAGATCGACCTCGACTTCTTCAAGGCTGTCAACGACAGCATGGGCCACGCTGCAGGAGATCATGTACTCAAGAGAGTGGCTCAGATCATGCGGGAAGAAACCCGGTCTTCGGATACGGTCGCGCGGGTCGGCGGGGACGAGTTTACGCTGGTCCTGCCAAACGTACGCAATGAGAAGATCCTCCAGCGTATTGGGCGGCGGATCATTGAACGGTTGGAAAGGCCTATTCGCTACAACGGTGCGGATTGTCATGTTTCTGCCAGCATCGGGACCGTTTGGCTGCAAGGTGACGAAAGCGCCACGATAGAAGGCCTTCTTTCGGATGCCGATGTCGCACTCTATGCCTCAAAGAATGCAGGTCGCTCCATGCAAACACTTTACCGTCCCGAATTGAGGACAGCTGCAAACGCTGTTCTACCTCCAGCAGAGAAAAGGTCTGGAGCTCACTAAAATAGAAATTGTATACAATTTGTATCGGAAGTATTGTCAACGTCGACTCACCTACAATGGCGAAGGCCCAATCCTGTGGCGCAATCGACGAAGACAACAAAAGGCGAATTGCTGGATCATTTACGGCATGCGATCCTGACGCAGGACTTGTTGCCTGGCGCTGATCTTGACGAGGCGACACTGAGTGCGGAGTGGCAATTGTCCCGCACACCGCTCCGCGATGTGCTGCGCCATTTGGCGGGCGAAGGTTACGTGGACATCCGCGAGAATCGCGGGGCGCGGGTGGCGGAGATGAGCCATCGAACCCTGCGTGACTTCTTCCTGGCCGCCCCGATGATTTATGGCGCGATACTGCGGCTCGCGGCGACAAACGCTACTGATCTGCAGATTGCTGCACTGAAAGAAGCGCAGAGCCAATTCAAGGCCACCCTCCGCAGCGGCGATATTGCTGCACGTGCCCTGGCCAACAATCACTTTCATGCTGTCACCGGAGAGATGGCGGGCAATATCTATCTGTTGCCGAGCTTCCGTCGGCTCCTGATTGACCACGCAAGGATTTCGATGACTTTCTTCCGTCCTCACGACGCGGAGACTGCGCAGAACCTTGATGCAGCAAGCCAGCAGCATGATGCAATTATCGCGGCCATAGAGGCGGGCGACGCCGATACCGCTGCCGATTGGGCTATCGCACACTGGAACCTATCCCGAGACAACATAGAGCATTTCGTTATGCCACGCGGTCTCGATCTGCCGCTGGGCACGACCGCATGAGGATCAGATGAACCCGATATTCCGATTTGAAGGCATCTACACGCCGATTGTCACGCCATTGAAGCTGGACGGAAGCTTCAACAAGGACGCTCTGGCCGATCAGGTGGAACACCTTATCGAAGCAGGCGTGCACGGGATCATTTCCGGTGGTTCGACGGGGGAAAACTACGCCCAATCAGTCGAAGAGCGCCTGGAACTGGCGGCCTTTACCCACGCGCAGATCAAGGGCCGCCTGCCTATGATCGTCGGGACAGGCACGATGCGCACGCCCGATTCCATTGCGCTTGCAATCGGGGCGCGTGAAATGGGTGCAGATGCAATCCTGCTTGGGACACCGCCATACGCGGTGCCAACTGAGCACGAGAATGCGCTGAACGCGCTGGCCATTGATCGGGCAGCCAACCTGCCGATCATGCTTTACAATTACCCGGGGCGCATGGGCGTGAACATGGGAGAGGAGTTTCTCGACGGCGTAGGTCAGTCCCGCAACATATGCGCAATCAAGGAAAGCTCTGGTGACATCAACCGCGTGCACCTTCTGGCCCGCGATTATCCGCATATCCAGATGTCCTGTGGCATGGATGATCAGGCACTCGAATTCTTTGCTTGGGGCGCACGCAGCTGGGTCTGTGCCGGGTCCAACTTCCTGCCACGTGAGCACGTAGCGCTGTATCACGCCTGTGCCGTTGAAGGGGACTTCGATAAGGGCCGCCGCATCATGTCTGCCATGATGCCGCTCATGCGCGTTTTGGAGCAGGGCGGCAAGTTCATCCAATGCGTCAAGCATGGCACCACCATGGCTGGGATCGACGCAGGCGGCATGCTGCCCCCGCTGGAACCTCTTAACAAAGACGACAAGCGTGACCTTGAACAGGTCATCCGCACACTGAAATCCGACGTCGCCAAGATTGAAAGGGAGGGTTGAATATGGACCTGCTCACCCATCAGGAATATGCCGCTCTCGCCACCGAGATGAGCTTTGCCACCAATCCCTTTATCGACGGCGGTTGTCGGTCTGCCGCCTTGGGCAATAGTTTCGCAACGATGAAGCCCGCCAAGGGCGAGACGCTTGTAGAAGTGCCGCCCTTCAATGCGGATGAGACGGTCTGACACTTTGACCTACACAGCGCGGCGCACGCCCAGCTTTGCAACACCAGCCGCCTGGGCCGAGATATTGGGTCCATATCCGGAAGCCACCCCGCTGACGCAACCGACAACTGCAGATGTGGTCGTGGTTGGTGCGGGCTTTGCCGGGCTCTCTGCGGCTCGCCGCCTTGTCCAGCTGGACCCAAGTTTGAAAGTGATCGTACTTGACGCGCTGCGGGTCGGAGAGGGGAGCGCCGGTCGTAATTCAGGGTTCATGATCGACTTGCCGCACGACTTGGCGTCTGATGATTACGCGGGTGGTGGTGATGATGCGGCGCTCATCCGGTTGAATCGGCAAGCCATCGCCTTTGCCCGGGACGCGGCGAGCGCATATCAAATCAACCCGGCCTTCGCTGATCCGGCAGGCAAAGTGAACGGTGCTGCAACAGAGGCAGGCGATGCACGCAATAAAAGCTATGCGCGCCATCTGACTGATCTGGGTGAGGCATCCGAGATGCTGGATGCGCAAGCCATGCATCAGCTGACTGGCAGCCGACATTATCGCTCAGGCCTTTATACGCCGGGCACGCTGATGCTGCAGCCTGCAGGATACGTGAAGGGTCTTGCGGCGGGGTTGCGCCGTACAGGTGTCCGGATTGCTGAGTGCACCCCTGTGATCGGTTTCCAGAAGGAGGGCAGCGATTGGCAGGTGCGGACGCCGCAAGGCCATGTCACCGCGCCAAGGGTCATACTGGCCACCAATGGTCATCTGGAAAGCTTTGGGATCGCGGGGGGCAGATTGATCCAGCTCTTTCTCTACGCCTCTATGACGCCGGAGCTTTCAGCAGAACAGATGGCGCAACTCGGGGGCGCGGCGCGCTGGGGCGTCACGCCATCTGACCCCATGGGCACAACCATGCGCCGGATCGACAGCGCACAAGGCGGCAACCGTATCATCACCCGGACTTGTGCGACTGTGAGGCCTGAAATGAAAGCCAAACCTCGGGATGTCGCAAGGGCTGCTGTAGTTCACACGCGCAAATGCGCCGACCGGTTTCCAGCGCTGAAGGGCGTGCCGATGGCCTATGCTTGGGCCGGGCATCTGTGTCTCAGCCTCAATGGCGTCAGCGTCAGCAAGGAAATCGAGGAAGGGGTATTCTCTGCCTGCGTGCAGAATGGCCTGGGCACAGCGCGCGGCACCCTGACCGGGATCGCTGCAGCAGAGCGCGCGCTGGGCCAGCGCTCAGAAATTTCTGACTACTTCCTGCAAGAGGACCCCCCTAAACGCCTGCCGCCGCAGCCTTTTGCCACCTGGGGCGCAAATGCCTATCTGCGCTGGAAAGAGCATCGCGCGGGGGCGGAATAGTAGACCGGTCAAGCGATCTGGCGTATCCCGCCAGTGATGAAAAGCCCCGCCCATATAATGCGCCGTCTGTGGCAGCGCGCCTCCGAACGCCTTCGCCGTGCGCGCTTTGCCCGATCTTTGCGCCATCTGCATGGGGCGACCGGCACCATCCCGCAGGACGAGGTGCTGGCCATCGTACTGGTGCGTAATGGCGGCTACTATATGGATGCGTTTTTTGATTACTATCGTGCTTTAGGCGTCCGACATTTTGCCTTTATCGACAATGGGTCAAGCGATGACACCATTGACCGGATCAAGTCAGAACCCGGCACGCGGATTGATCAGTCGACATTACCACTGGCCAAGTTTGAAGACCTGCTGCGCCAGTACCCCGCCCAGACCTATGGCAGAGACCGCTGGTGCCTTTACATCGACATGGACGAGGTCTTGGATTTTGAAGGGCGCGGGGAGGTCGGCCTCAACGGCTTGATCCGCTACCTTGAGGCGCAAGGGGCCACGGCGCTTGTCTGCCAGATGCTGGAGATGTTTCCCAAGGCACCTCTCAACGCTACGGCGGATCTGAGCTATCGCAACGCACTCGACGAGTTTGCCTATTTCGACATCAGCACGGTGAGGCGGTTTGAGTATCACAGTCCTGACATCCCCTTTGGCGCGCTGCTGTCGGACAACAAGGTGCCCAAGGACAACATTCAATTCTACTTTGGCGGGGTGCGCGGAAAGGTTTTTGGTGAGAACTGCTGCCTGACAAAGCACCCATTGATTTTCAATGGCCCCGGCGTCACACCCGCACCGCATCCGCATCTCTCGATGGGGGTCCGCTGCGCTGACATCACTGGGGTGATCAAGCACTACAAGTTCGCAGGCAACTCAATCGCCCGGGATGCTGCATCCCTTTCCGCTGGTGACCTTGATCATGGCGAAGACGCAGCGCGCGCAGCGATATTGTCCCGGGCGCCCGATGTGTCTTTGTTTTCGCTGGATGCACGGAAATGGAACCGGGTTGAGCTTTTGACCCGGGCCGGGTTTCTGGTGGGGTCTGACCGGTACCGCGCCTTCCTAGAGGACGCGGGTTCGTGAGTGTTTCCGCCGTGGTAATAGGGCGCAATGAGGGGGAGCGCCTTGTTGCTGGCCTTGCCGCTCTGCAGGGCAAGGTTGCCGAGATTATCTATGTCGACTCCGGGTCGACCGACGGATCGATCGCTGCGGCGGAAAGGGCAGGGGCCAAGGTCATTGACCTGGATCTGAAATTACCCTTCACGGCTGCGCGCGCGCGCAATGCGGGTGTGGCGGCCTTGTCGTCTGACACCAAATTCGTGCAGTTCTTGGATGGAGATTGCGTGCTGCGTGAGGGATGGATCGAAACCTCGCGGCTATTCCTTGAGGCCCATCCAGAAGCTGCCGTCGCTTGTGGCAGGCGTCGGGAACGGTACCCGGAGGCGTCAATATACAACGCGCTGATCGACGATGAATGGGACACCCCGGTGGGGCAGGTCACCGCATGTGGCGGCGATGCGCTCATGCGGCTGTCCGCCCTGCTGGATGTGGGGGGGTATCGGGAGGACCTGATCGCAGGGGAAGAGCCGGAGCTTTGCCTGCGCTTGCGTCAAGCTGGCTGGACTGTCTGGCGGCTTGACGCGGAAATGACCTGGCATGATGCGGCACTGACGCGCTTCAGCCAATGGTGGCAGCGCAGCAGGCGGGCGGGTTATGCTTTCGCCGAAGGGGCCGCGCTGCACGGCGCACCGCCAGCGCGCCATTGGGTGGCGGAAACCCGGCGAGCCTTGCTTTGGGGACTGCTGTTGCCCCTGACCATCCTACTTGCAGGGCTGTTCGCGTCGCCGTGGTTTTTTCTTCTCATAGCGATCTATCCAGCGCAGGTGCTTCGACTGTCGCGTCAGAAGACCTTTGCCTGGGCTTTCTTTACAGTGTTGGGAAAGTTCCCAGAAGCCTTGGGCGCAATTACATTTTACGTTTCTCGCCTGCGCGGACGTGGCGCGAAGATCATCGAATACAAATGATTGCCATCGGGGCGGACCAGCTCCTGTGCAGGTGCTGGCCGAACTTACGTCATCGTTGGCGCAGCGCGTTGACGCATAGGCTTGGTAGAATTCCAAAGCATTTGGCGTAGCGCGGCACCATCCGCATCGGGCTCGACGCGGCACGCCACAGCCATTCCAGCGCCAGCTTGCGCATAATCAGCGGCGCACGAACCTGGTGTCCCGACAGAAAATCCAACCCGGCACCAATGGAAGCAAATCCCACATTCGGCGCGCGCTCTCTGCCGCGTGCGGCAAAAATCTCCTGCTTGGGCGCACCCAGCGCGATGAAACAAAGCCCGGCACCACTCTTGTTCAGAGCGTCAAAAATCTTGTCCGCCGCCGGGCCTTCCGGATCGAAGCCGTAGGAGGGCGCATGCGAGTAGATCACTTTCAGCCCCGGCACGCGTCTTTTCAGCGCATGCGCCGCACCGGTGAGAGCGGAATTGGAGCTGCCCACAAAAGCAATAGGCACGTCCATCTCAACGCAAAGCTCGCACAGCGGGATGATCAGGTCCGATCCTGGCATCAACTCAACCGGCTTTTTTGCCATCTGAGACAACCATGTGACCGGGCGGCCATCTGCCACCACCAGATCGTGTGCGCGATAGGCCGTAAGGAAGGCGGGATCACGGGCCAGCTTAACCAGATGGTCCAGGTTCAGCGTGGCAAGTGCAAAACCTTTTCCTGAACCAAGACGTGCACGGATCGTGCGAAACAATGCTTTGCGCGTTGGCACATTGATCTCAACAGCCGCCCCAATCTTGCCCAATTTAAGGCAAGGATTTTCCCCAGAATTGGCAGCAGTAGTCGCAATTTTCCCGTTGGGCGCGGAAAATTTATTTGATATTTCAGTGTCATAGCTTGTCATAACGAATCCATCCCCAGCCCCACGCCACAATCTACCGGAGTGACAGGTTCTGGGCCAAGTGCTAATTTTTGCCTCAATTTGTCGCTAAGGCGGATTTGAGATGGGAAACGCACTTGCATATCTGATGCTGGCGATCTGGCCTGCGGTCTGCCTCGTGCTGTTCCGCACTCAGCGGATTGAGCGTGCGCTGATCTGGTCGATCCTTGGTGGATATCTGTTCCTGCCGCCGCTGACGGAATTCAATCTGCCGCTGGTCCCTGCGATGGACAAGGTGTCGATTCCGAACCTGTCCGTTCTGGTGATCATGCTATTCGCCATTCGAGAAAAAGTATCACTTTGGCCAGAGGCGCGCAGCGCGCAGCTTCTTGTTGTCGGGTTGATCCTCTGCGCGGTGCCGACCGTGCTGACCAACACCGATCCCATCATCTTTGAAGTGCTGCGCGACGCGGACCCCATTCTCTTCATGATTGACCAGCTACCCGGCCAGTCAATTCGTGACATCGGGTCGGTCCTGATCGCGCAGATCCTGACGCTTGTGCCGTTCCTGCTGGCGCGCCAGTTGCTGTCGTCTGACGAAGGACTGCGCGAGCTGTTGTTGGCCTTGATGGTCGGTGCGCTGATTTATTCGGTCCCGTCCTTGATCGAAATCCGGCTTAGTCCCCAGATGAATGTCTGGGTCTACGGCTTCTTCCAGCACTCTTTTGAACAGATGATGCGGGCAGGAGGATTTCGGCCCATCGTGTTCCTGCCGCACGGTCTGTGGCTGGCGCTCTTTGTCTGCACGGGTCTGATGGCTGCGGCAGCACTCACGCGGAATACGCCTGCCATTGATCGCTGGAAGATGGTCCTTTTGACAGGCTATCTGGCGGTGCTGCTGGTTCTTTGCAAAAGTCTCGCCTCGCTGGCTTACGGCATGGTTCTGGCACCCATCGTGCTCTTTGCACCGCTGCGATGGCAGATCAGAATTGCCGCGCTTTTTGCCTTTGTTGCGGTCGCCTATCCGATGTTGCGCAATCTGCAGCTGGTCCCATTGGAGGTGATCCTGGCACAGGCGGAAGCGATCAGCGCCGATCGCGCGCAGTCGCTTGGGTACCGGTTTAACAATGAAGAGCAACTCCTTGCCCGCGCAGCTGAAAAACCGCTCTTTGGCTGGGGCGGTTGGGGCCGCAGTCTGATCCGGGATGCCGAAACCGGTCAGATACTGTCGATCCCGGATGGCCGCTGGATCATTGTCTTTGGTACATTTGGCTGGCTCGGCTACATCTGCGAGATGGGACTGCTGGCGCTGCCCCTTGTTCTGATGGTCTTTGTCCTGCGCAAGCATGGCGAAGCAAACGTGTCACCTTTTGTACCGCCGCTATGTCTGATCCTCGGGATCACGATGATGGACATGCTGCTGAACGCCACGCTGACGCCGCTGACATGGCTAACGGCTGGCGCTATCCTGGGATATGCAGAAAAGCGCCTGCCACGCCCAGCCAAAGAGCCTGCTTTCGCAATGTCGCCGCCTGCGATTTCAAGCGCCGACCCACCCAAAGGAAGACGCACCGTCATGTGAGGCGCGACAGGCCGCGATGATGGCCGGTCGCTTGGCGATTTCGAAAATATGGCAGTATTGTTTCCCCTGCGGCAATAATCGCGCTGCCGAGGGAAGTTTGTTGTGATATTCCCCTCGCATAGGCATCTGAAATTTGCGTAAAATGCAGCGTTTTCAGGGGTAGGGGTCCAAAACGGCACAAAAATGCCCAGATTCCCCTGTAGCACACCGCGGCATTACATAACTAACCCATGGGGGCTCATACTCGGATCATGCCGAGGGATGAGTTGATTTGTAAGACGATGGATACAGCTGCCAAGAGCCCCAATTTGGGCGAAGATATTGCAATTGTCGGCATGGGCATCAACGTGCCCGGGGCTGCCGATGTGGACACCTACTGGGCAAACCTGCGCGACGGAGTGGAATCGATCCGCCGCCTGTCCGAGCAGGAGTTGCTGGACGCGGGCGAGAGCCCAGAGAACATCGCCCGCAAGAATTACGTGCCTGCCGCCGCCGTTCTGGACAACTTCGATACCTTTGACGCGGAGTTCTTCGGTTTTTCACCCAAGGACGCTGCGATCCTTGATCCGCAGCACCGCAAGTTTCTTGAAGTCGCCTGGGAGGCGATGGAGCAAGCGGGGCATCCGCCAGAGACGATCTCTGGCCCCATCGGGGTCTACGCGGGCTGCGGCATGGGCAGCTATTTCTACTTCAACATCTGTTCCAACCCCGATCTTGTGGACGATGTGGGCATGTTCCTGCTGCGCCATACCGGGAACGACAAGGATTTTCTGTCGACCCGGGTGAGCCATGTCTTTGATTTGAAAGGCCCATCAATCAACCTGCAGACGGCTTGCTCCACATCGCTGGTGGCAATCCACTATGCAGCTCAAGCTTTGCGTGCGGGCGAGATCGACATGGCGCTTGCGGGCGGTGTGACCATCGAATTGCCCCATGGGCGCGGGTACACTTTCAAGGAAAACGAAATCCTGTCGCCGGATGGCCATTGCCATGCCTTCGACCACCGCGCCCAGGGTACCGTTTTTGGCTCAGGGGCAGGGGCTGTTGCGCTGCGCCGTCTATCCGATGCCATCGCAGACGGCGACCACATCTGGGCCGTGATCAAAGGCTCTGCTGTTAACAACGACGGTGCGGCCAAGGCGGGCTATCTTGCGCCGTCCGTGGATGGTCAGACACAGGCCATCGCCAGGGCGCTCGATGATGCGGGCGTGGCAGCGCAAAGCATCGGCATGGTGGAATGTCATGGCACTGGCACCTACCTCGGTGATCCGATTGAGGTTGCTGCGTTAACCGAAGCCTACCGGGCGCAGACGGATGCCACCGACTTTTGCCGCATCGGGTCGGTCAAGACGAACATCGGTCATCTTGACACGGCGGCAGGTATTGCTGGCCTCGCCAAGGCCACACTCGCCCTCCATAACCAACAGATCCCGCCATCCCTAGGGTACGAAGCGCCAAACCCGGCAATTCCGTTTGAGGGCTCACCCTTCCGCGTCAACGATCAACTCATCGAATGGGCCCAACAAGCCACCCCGCGCCGCGCTGCGGTAAACGCATTGGGTGTGGGCGGGACCAACGCACACATGATTCTTGAAGAAGCGCCCCCGCGTGCAGCATCCGAGGAAAGCGATTGGCCCTTCCAGTGTTTGACAATTTCCGGTGCGTCCAAAACCGCGTTAGACGCCAACACCGCCGCACTTGCCGCGCATCTGCGCGCGCATCCTGAACAGCCGCTGGCAGATGTCGCGCATACTCTCAAGAACGGGCGCCGTGCCTTTGAAAAGCGCCGCGTGGTTGTGGCCGAGACGCACGAAGAGGCGGCGAAACTGCTGGAAGCGGGCGATACCCGCCGCGTCTTCACCCACGAAAGTCTGGGAGAAAACCCGGAGGTTGTTTTCATGTTCCCCGGGGGCGGTGCACAATACGCTGGCATGGCGCGCGATCTTTACGAGACCGAACCGGAATTTGCCGAGTGGATGGACCGTGGCCTCGACCACCTCGCCCCGCAGTTGGACTATGACATCCGGGCCCTGTGGCTTCCCGAAATGGATCATACCGACACTGCGAACGAGGCTCTGAAGCAGCCTTCGGTTCAACTGCCACTCATCGCGATTGTCGAATACGCATTGGCAAAGCTTTGGATGTCCTGGGGTGTGCAGCCCGCTGCGATGGTGGGTCACTCCATGGGGGAGAACGTTGCTGCCTGTCTTGCAGGTGTGATGACATTCGAGAACCTGATTGACCTTGTCCTGCTGCGCGGGCGGCTTTTCGACGAGGTGCCTGCGGGTGGGATGCTGTCCATTTCCGCGCCGCTCTCGGCCATCGAGCCCTTGTTGGGGGATGCACTTGACATCGCTTCGGTCAACGCGCCGGAACTGATCGCGGTTTCCGGTCCGCAAGCAGCCCTTGACGCGCTGCAGACCCGTCTGGATCAGGCTGATCTGGAGTACCAGCGCATTGCCATCGACATCGCCGCGCATTCGCGCATGCTTGAGCCGATCCTGGGCCGCTACCGCGATTTCCTGAGCGAACTGGACTTGCAGGTGCCTCAGACCGAGGTGATCTCCAACCGCTCGGGTCGTCGTCTGACTGCTGAAGAGGCCACCAGCCCTGATTATTGGGTTGGACAACTACGCAACACGGTTCACTTTGCGGATTGTATCACCACACTCAGCGCTGCGCGCAAGCGCATCTACCTTGAAGTTGGTCCGGGCAAAGCGCTTTCTGCACTGGCGCAGATGAGCGAGACCGTTGCGCCAGCCCAAGTGCTGTCGACCCTACGCCATCCGGATCAGGACATCGCCGACGACATGTATTTCGTATCCGTCATTGGCCGCCTTTGGGCCTGCGGATTGGAAGCGGACTGGTCCCAGATCTGGGGGGAGGCAAAGCGGAACCGTGTAGTGTTGCCGACCTATCAGTTCCAGCGCGCCAAGTACTTTATCGAACCGGGTACCGCCGCGGTTATCGCGCCTGCACCAAGTCTGAACCGCTTGGACGATATCGAGGATTGGGGCAGTGTCCCCGCCTGGCGTCCGCGTTTTGCTGACACGGACATCGATGTCACAACGGAGCTTGCCGATGAGCCGCTGACATGGCTGATTTTCGCAGATGACGCGGGTCTCGCAGCACCGGTGAAGCAGCGCTTGCGCGATGCGGGTCACACTGTCATGAGCGTGCGGGCAGGGGACGCTTTCGCGCAGGTCGATGAGACGAAATACACCCTCGCGGCGGAACAGGGTCGACAAGGCTACGACCAGCTGATTGCTGCGCTTAAGGAACGCGGGGCCATGCCCGATCGCATTGGGCACTTTTGGTTGACCGATGATCACGTAGAGCCGCGCCCGGGCTCATCGATTTTTGACCGCAACATTGAACAGGGGTTCTGGAGCCTGACATGGTTGGCCCAGTCGCTGACGGAGGCGGGGATCGAGAAACCCCTGCACATCAGCGTTTTCACCGCAGGTGCCGCGCAGGTGCGCAAAGAGGATGTCCCGCACCCCGAGGAAGCCTTGATTGCGGGTCCGGTTGGTGTGTTTGCCCGCGAGATGCCTGGTGTCACAGCCGCACAAATCGATATTGAACCGCAAGAGCCTGCCGCTGCCCCAAAGCAGGGTTGGTTTGCCAAATCGGCAGAATCCGTAGTTTCCGAAGACACACTCACCAACCGTTTTCTGGAAGACCTTTTGGCTGAGCCAGCGAACATCGTCGCGGCCTATCGGGGCGAAAAACGGTTTGAGATGGGCTACCGCGACCTGCCGCTGAAAGAGCGGGGTATCGCAAGCTTCCGAGACGGTGGCACATACCTGATCACCGGCGGGTTCGGTGGCATCGGGCAAACGCTGGCTGCAGACATCCTGCGCCAACACAAGGCGACTGTGGTCCTGCTCAGCCGCGATGCCATGCCCGCGCGAACCGCGTGGAACGGCTACCTCAAGCAAAACGGCACGACGGATCGCACCGCCCGAAGAATCCGGGCGGTGATGCGGCTTGAAGAACTTGCCAAGGACGGGGGAGGTGCGGTTGAGGTCGCTCAGGCGGACGTTGCGAACCTTGCCCAGATGCGCCGGGTCGTGGATGACCTGACCAGCCGTCATGGCGGTCTGACCGGGGTCATTCACGCAGCAGGTACACTTGACGACGCACCGCTCTTGGCCAAGACCGATGCGCAAATGGATGCGGTGCTTTCGCCCAAGGTGCAAGGCCTGAGGGTCATTGATCAACTGCTGCCGGACGGCACCCTTGAGTTGCTGGTGCTCTTCTCCTCCACCTCCACCGCCACGCGCGCCGCGGGTCAGGTAGATTATGTGGCGGCGAATGCCTGGCTGAACGCCTTTGCCGCGGCGCGTCGACAGGGCACGACACGTGTGGTCGCGGTCAACTGGGGCATTTGGGCCGATGTCGGCATGGCGGCAAATGCGCTTGGAGGTACCGCAAGCGACGTCCTGCCGCCTCGGGGTCTCAATGCCGCGATCCTGAAATCAGCAGGATCAGATGCGAAGGGTGATCCGGTGCTGATGGCCCCTCTGACAGCCGATGACTGGTTGCTGGATCAACACCGCACAACTGACGGGCAGGCAATCCTGCCCGGTACGGCGTATGTCGAAATGCTTGCTGAGGCGGCGCAGGCGCAAGGTCTCAAACACTTTGAAATCCGTGATCTCTACTTCCTGCGTGCCATGCCGGTTGAAGATCATGCGCGCCGTACCATGCAAGTCACACTCAGCCCGGACGGAGATGCCTTTGCCGCGGAGATGCGCAGCGATTGTCTTTTGCAAGGCCGGGAAGCCTGGCAATTGCACGCGCAAGCGACGTTGGGCCCGGCGAAGGCACCGCAACCAGAGGCACTTGATCTGTCGGGGATCCTTGCCCGTTGTGGTGCGGTTGAAGACGCTGCACCTGGGGATCGCCTCCGATCGCCGCAGGAAGCACACTTGGATTTTGGCCCTGAATGGCATGTCCTGAGGGCAAAAGCCTTGGGCGAGCGGGAAGGTCTTGCGACCTTGTCCCTGGCGGAAGATCAGCGAAATGAAGTCAGTGCCGGGCACATTCTGCATGCGGGGCTGATGGACCTTGCAACGGGTTGGGCCATTGAGCTGGCGCCCGGATATACCGACAGCCATCTGTGGGTGCCAGTGTCCTATGGCATCATCCGTGTTCATGGCGCTTTGCCTGCCGAGGTTCATTCCTGGGTCCGTCTGTCCAACGATGGGAACGGTGAGGGGTTTGCCCGCTTCGATGTCAAGATTGCGGATGCCAATGGTCGCGTGCTTGTCGAGGTCAGTGATTTCGCCATGAAACGTCTTGATGGCGCATTCGATGTTGCCCCGCTGACCGCTGCAGAGGTGGTTTTCGAAGATACGTCCGAGGATGATCAGACCCTGACCCCGGCTGAGGAGCGACTGGCCTACATGGTCTCGCAGGGCATTCGCGCCGAGGAAGGTCCTGAAGCGCTTCGTCGCGCCTTGGCGCTGGACCGCCCGCAGATCATGGTGTCCTCGCTGCCACTGAAAGACCTGATCGCGCAAGCGGATCAACCTGTGCAAGAGCAGGCCGCGTCGGGTCAGAGCTTTGAGCGACCCGATCTGGATGGCTCTTACGTCGCTCCCCGCAACGGCATCGAAGAACGGCTGGCCGAGATCTGGCAGAACTTGCTGGGTGTGAGCCCGGTAGGGGTCGAAGACAGCTTCTTTGACCTTGGTGGTCATTCGCTCATTGCTGTGCGGCTCTTTGCGCAGGTCAAACGCGAATTCAAGGTCGAGTTCCCCATCTCCGTACTTTTTGAGGCACCGACCATTGCAAAATGCGCAGCACTCATCGCGGCGGAGACGGGCGATTTAAGCCCGGCAGGTGACCAAGCGGTCGAGACCACGTTGCCCGAGAGATTTGAGTTCCTCGTGCCGCTGAACCAAAGCGATCACAAGGATGCCCCACCGCTCTTCGTCGTGGCAGGGATGTTCGGCAATGTCCTTAACCTGCGTCACCTGGCACTTCCCATCGCGCAAGACCGCCGTGTTTTTGGCGTGCAGGCCCGTGGCCTGATTGGTGATACGCCGCCCCACAATGACGTCAGAGAAGCGGCACGCGATTATCTGTGCGAAATCAAAAAAGTACAGCCAAATGGCCCTTACCTTCTGTCCGGCTATTCGGGTGGTGGCGTCACCGCTTATGAGATGGCCCAGCAACTTCGTGCGGCCGGAGATGAGGTGGCCGTACTGGCCTTGCTGGACTCACCCTTGCCGGTGCGTCCCCCGCTTTCCCGCCCCGACAAGGCACTTATCAAGCTTTCTGAGATACGCTCAAAGGGACCTGCCTACTTTGTTGAGTGGGCCAAGGCCAGATGGGACTGGGAAAAGCAGAAACGTGCAGGTACCGCAGGTCAGGACGCCGCTGGCAGCGCCGAATTCAATGACCTGAAAGTCCAGGCGGGCTTCCTTGAAGGGGTTGCCAAGTATGAAACGCCTGTCTGGGACGGTCCGATGACATTGTTCCGGCCGCCGATTGACAGGCATTGGAAGGTTACTGGCGACAATTGGGTTAGCACAGAGCGTGAATACGTCTTCGAAGACAATGACTGGCGGCAGTATGCGCCGTATATGCAGGTCATTGAGGTGCCAGGTGATCACGTCAGCATGGTGCTGGCACCGAATGTCACAACGCTTGCACAGGAAGTCAGAGAACTGATCAATACAGCACTCGCGGAACAGGATGCCGATTGGCATCAGGCAACGGCGGCTGAATGATGCAAAGCGGTACCCCTCGTGTCCTGGTGATCGTTCTGAATTACCGCACGCCGCAGATGACCCTGCGCGCGGTGCAGGCGGCTTTGGCCGACATGGAAGGGTTGGATGCGGAGCTTGTCATGGTCGATAACGCCTCTGGCGACGGCTCTGCCGACGTATTGGCGCAGGAAATCCACGCACGCGGTTGGAACGAAGGAAACCGCGTCCGTTTGATCGTATCACCTGTCAACGGGGGATTTGGTGCTGGCAACAACATTGGGCTGAAGGCCGGGATGTCTGATGGCACAGCGCCCGACTACTATTATCTGTTGAATTCCGATGCGTTTCCGGACGGCGGCTGCCTCGGGCGGTTGCTCGGACATCTTGAAAACAACCCCAAGGCCGGTTTCGCGGGCAGCCACGTGCGTGGCGAAGACAATCTTGATCATACCACTGCCTTTCGTTTCCCTTCCATCGCAGGCGAATTTGAGGGCGCGGCGCGCTTTGGCCCGATCACGCGGGCGCTTCAAAATGCAGTCGTGGCGCCGGAGTTGCCGACCGAAACCACGCAGGTGGATTGGGTTGCAGGGGCCAGTGTCTTGATCCGGGCCGAAACCTTGCAAGACATCGGCCTGTTTGACGAAAGCTTTTTCCTCTACTTCGAGGAAACTGACCTTTGTAAACGCGCGTCACGCGCGGGCTGGGAATGCTGGTACGTTCCAAGCGCCCGTGTCGTTCACATCGGCTCGGTCTCGACCGGGATGAAGACGTGGGACCGTATCCCGGCGTATTGGTACGCCTCGCGACGTCACTACTTTGTAAAGAACCACGGACGGTTCTATGCGGCGGCAGCGTTGTTTGCGAAACTGGCGGGCGGGGCAATCCATACCCTGCGCTGTGCCGTAACTGGCCGCAGCCGACAAGACCCGCCCGGCTTTTACAGCGATCTGCTGCGTCATGGCCTTGGCTTGCCGCTTGACCGCAAACGCATCCCCCAATCCCGGTCCATTTCGGAGGAAAACTCATGACCGCGTCTTTCAATCCATCCGGCATCAGCGCCATCCTGATGGGCGATGAGAGCCTGACCATCGCCTGTGGCGACATGATGCTGGCCGGTGGTCACCGCATTGCCGCCGTTGTGACCCGCGACGCGGCGGTTGAGAGCTGGGCACAGGGGCACGGGGTGGCGGTTCACAAGGGTCCTCGTGATCTACTGGGCGCTGCTATCTCTGCTGAGTGGTTGCTCAGCATCGCGAACCTGCGCCTGATCCCGGCGGATGTGCTGGCACTCCCGACAAAAGGGGCTATCAACTTTCACGACGGACCGCTGCCGCGCTATGCTGGCCTCAACACACCTGCCTGGGCGATCATCAACGGTGAGACGCAGCACGGGGTGAGCTGGCACCTTATTGAAGGGGGCGTGGACGAGGGTGACCTGCTTGCCCAACGCATGATCGACATCGCAGATGACGATACGGCGTTCAGCCTTAACTCTAAGTGCTATGCCGCCGGAATGGAAAGCTTTGCCACCGTACTGGCGCAGCTTGAAGCAGGTACTTTGGACCGTCAGCCGCAGGATCTGAGCCAACGCAGCTACTTTGCCAAAGACATGCGACCCGGTAACTGCGGCCTGCTCGACTTCACGCAAAGCGCCGAGACCCTTTCCGCATTGGTACGCGGCCTTGACTTTGGCACCTACTGGAACCCGCTGACCACCGCGAAGCTGGGTCTGCCCGGTGTAGTCCTCCGTGTGGCTAGCCTTAGCATAGGCGGGGCGGGGCAAGGGGCATCTGGTGAGGTTATCGCCGTTTCCGCAACAGAGGTTACCGTCGGCACTGCAACTGTACCCGTTACGCTGAAGGGAGTGACCGCGCTTGATGGCTCTTCCGTCGATTTGACCGATGTGCTGAGCACAGGTGACCGGATCGAACCATTGGCCTTTGACGCTCTCGATGTGAAGGACGAAGACCATTGGCGCGGCAATCTGTCGAATGCGGAGATGCTATCTCTGCCGCTGATTGGTCCCTCGAGTTCAAAGAGCGATCCGCAAAGTCTTTCGATCATGTGCCCTGAGGGATTGAGCCAGGCTGACCTGGTAACCGCCGCAACCCTTGTGCTGCTGAGAAGCGGGAATGCTGACGACGCTGTTCTGGCTTTGCAAAACACACCATCACACCCTCTCGCCTCACCATGGCTTCCTTTGAGGGTCAGCGCCTCTCCAAAAGCCGCACCTGAGACACTTGCGGCAGAGATCACGCCTCAGCTTGACCGCGCGCTGAACAGCGGCGGTTTCGCCCGCGATCTTGGTTTGCGTGATCCCGACATTGAGGTGACCGCTCCTGACGTCGCCATATCGCTGACGGATTCAGCTTTGCATGATGCTGCGGTCACGCTGTGTCTTGCTGACACATCCGCCCAATTGGTCTACGACTCTCATCGCGTCAGTCTGTCCGCAGCACAGCTTCTCGTTGACCGCCTGAGCGCTGGCTTCGCTGCCTTCAACGTTGCTGGAACCTGCGAAGACGTCTGGGCGTTGCCCACGACTGAAGAAGAACGCATGCTCAGCACGTGGAATGCGACCGACAGACCGTACGATCGGACAACGATCCATGCAGCATTTGAAGCTCAGGCAGCCAAGACGCCTGAGGCAGAAGCGCTTGTATTTGAAGGTGAAGTGCTCACCTACGCTGAAATCAATGCCCGGGCCAATGTACTGGCGCATGTGCTGCGTACTGCAGGCGCGACACCTGGGACACCCGTCGGGCTTTACACTTCGCGAAGCGTCGACCTGCTTGTCGGTGCACTGGGGATCCTCAAGGCGGGGGGTGCCTATGTCCCGCTTGACCCATCCTATCCTGCCGACCGTATTGCCCACTACATCACAGACAGTGAGGCCCCGCTGATCGTCACACAAATGGCGCTCGTCAACCAATTGCCGACCCACAGTGCTGAGACCATTCTGATTGACGCAGACCTTCGGCTTCAATCCGCACCAGTGGATAATCCGCAACCGAATGCGACCGCTGACGATCTGGCCTATCTGATCTATACGTCCGGCTCCACCGGCACGCCGAAAGGTGTGATGGTAAGTCACGGAAATGTGGCGAATTTCTTTACCGGAATGGACGACCGCATTGATCACCAGAGGGGAGATGTCTGGCTTGCCGTAACATCGCTCAGCTTTGATATCTCCGTGCTTGAGCTTTTCTGGACCCTCGCGCGCGGCTTCAAGCTGGTTCTGGCGGGCGATGAGAGCCGGACGCTGGTGTCCAACGGTCCTATCGCAATGTCCGAGCGAAAGATGGACTTTAACCTGATGTACTGGGGCAACGACGATGGCGTTGGCCCCAAAAAGTACGAGCTGCTGCTGGAAGGCGCGAAATTTGCGGATTCCCATGGCTTCAACGCCGTGTGGACGCCTGAGCGCCATTTCCATGCCTTCGGTGGTCCTTATCCGAACCCATCGGTCACTGGCGCCGCCGTCGCTGCGGTGACCCAGAACCTGTCGGTTCGCGCAGGTTCCTGCGTGGCCCCGCTGCACCATCCAGCAAGGATCGCCGAGGAATGGGGGGTCATTGACAACCTCACCAACGGGCGGGTCGGCCTTGCCATCGCCTCAGGCTGGCAGCCTGACGACTTTATCCTGCGCCCCGAAAACACACCGCCTCACAACAAGCCAGCGATGTATGCCGCGATTGATCAGTTGCGCCAGCTTTGGCGCGGGGAGGCCGTGGCGTTTCCCAAGCAGGACGGCACCATGCATGCCGTTGTGACGCAGCCGCGACCAGTGTCCAAAGAACTGCCGGTCTGGGTGACTACCGCAGGCAATCCGCAGACCTGGAAAGAGGCTGGCGAAATTGGGGCTAATGTCCTGACCCACCTCTTGGGCCAGTCGATTGATGAGGTCGCCGATAAGATCAAGATATACCATCAGGCGCTGCGTGACGCAGGTCATGATCCGGCGGACTTCACCGTCACACTGATGCTGCACACCTATCTGGCGGACAGCCGGGAAGAGGCCGAGGACATCGCGCGCGGCCCAATGAAGGATTACCTGCGCTCGGCAGCGGCTCTCATCAAGCAATACGCCTGGGCGTTCCCGGCCTTCAAGCGGCCAGAGGGAACCACAAACGCCTTCGATCTTGACCTTGAAGGGCTCAGCGATGAGGAACTTGACGCTATTCTTGAGTTTGCTTTCCAGCGCTATTTCAACGACAGCGGACTCTTTGGCACAGTCGCCGATGGCGTGGCGCGGGCCGAGGCGCTCAAGCGCATTGGCGTGGATGAGATTGCTTGCCTGATCGACTATGGCATTGACCCGGCGCTGGTGATGGAAGGTCTCAAGCCGCTGGCAGAAGTCCTGCGTCTGTCCAATCAGGAGGCGGCACTGGCAGAGGATGATTTCTCGCTCGCCGCGCAGATCATCCGTCATGACGTCACGCATCTGCAGTGTACGCCATCCATGGCGCAGATGCTGGTCACGAATGAAGAGGCCAAAATGGCGCTCAGCAAGTTGAAGCACCTGATGGTCGGCGGGGAAGCACTGCCCGGTTCACTGGTTTCAGCATTACAGGCGGCAACGCGGGCTGAAATCCAGAACATGTACGGGCCAACAGAGACAACCATTTGGTCGACAACCCACTTGGTCGAAAATGCGACTGATCCGACCACCCCAGTTGGCAAGCCCATCTCCAATACTACAGTGTTCATCCTCGACGAGAAGATGCGCCCGCAACCTGTTGGTGTTGAAGGAGAACTTTGGATTGGCGGTGATGGCGTCACCCAGGGGTATTGGGGTCGAGACGACTTGACCGCTGAGCGGTTCCCGAACAATCCCTTTGGTTCGGGCAAGCTTTACCGCACCGGCGATCTGGCACATTGGGATGCGGAAGGCTGCCTGCACTTTGCAGGCCGCGCGGATGCACAGGTCAAGATACGCGGCCACCGTATTGAGTTGGGTGAGATAGAGGCCAAGCTTGCAGCCCAACCAGGTGTCACTCAGGCTGTCGTTATCGTCCGCGAAGTCAGCGGTGGCGCGCAACTGGTGGGTTATGTCACTGCGAATGGAGCCGTGAATGAAGACGCGATGAAGCGCGCGCTGGCGCAGGAATTGCCTGCCATCATGGTGCCCAGTGCGATCGTCACGCTTGAGGCCATGCCGCTCACCCCCAACAAGAAGATCGACCGCAAGGCCTTGCCCGCCCCGGCTGCGCGGACAAAGAGCGATATGTCGCCTTCAGCGCAAAACGCCAATAGCACTGAAGCTGCGATAGCGGAGGTCTGGGCCGGGCTACTCGGGGTTGCGGATATCCGGCCGGATGACAATTTCTTTGCTATGGGCGGGCATTCGTTGCTTGCCGTGCAGGCCCATCGTGACATCAAAACAGCGTTGAATGTTGACTCACTCTCGATCACGGACATCTTCCGCTTTCCAACGTTGGGTGGGCTGGCTGGCCATATCGAGAATGCTTCGGGCGCGGCCCAGGTACGCCCTGAACCCGACACACCAACATCGGTCAAGACGGAGATGATGTCAAAGCGCCGGGCCATGCGGGCAGGGCGCAGCAAAGCGGGTGCATGATGCAGATGGCGGATCCGGACAGGCTGGTTCAGGCGCAGGCGGTCATCGCGGCCCTTTTTGACGACACAGTCGCGGTGGCCACAACCGATCCGCATGCACCCCAGCCCGCACTGCTGGCGGATGAGGGAGAACACCTTCGAAACGCAGTGCCCAAGCGTCAACGGGAATTTGTTGGCGGACGCGCTGCGGCGCGATCAGCGATGGCACGACTTGGTCTCAAACCGGTGCCTATTCCTGTTCAATCCAGTCGCGCACCGCAATGGCCTGATGGAGTGTGGGGCAGCATCAGCCACACGGATACGCTCTGTGCCGCTGCGGTTACGAAGGAACCTTTCTCTCTGGGGCTCGACGTTGAGAAGGATAGTGACCTGAAGCCTCAGCTGCTCTCGACCATTTGTTCAGAGGCTGAGCTTGTGCGGATCGCAGGCCCTGATCAGCTCCGCCTCGCAAAACTGATCTTTTCGGCAAAGGAAGCGGCTTACAAGGCGCAGTTTCCCCTGACGGGGCAGGTTTTTGGTTTTGATCACATGGACATACTTCTTGATCTTCAAGCGCGTGTTTTCACGGCAACTTTCGTGAAAGCCGTGGGTATTTTCGGCAAAGGTGACAGGTTTTGCGGTCGCTTTGACCGCGTCGCGGACCACCTTGTCACGGGCGTGATGACACGTCACGGTAGTGCCGAAGGAGCTTGAGCCGATGCTTTCGTTGACCCGCCGCGCAGCGCTAGGCCTGACGGTCCTCGCCGGGGCCTATGGCGCATATCTTCTGGCCGCCGGGCGCCGGTTGGACCGTGCGGCACAAGCAGCTTATGCCAAACCGCTCGCCTCTCCGGACGTCGGGTTGAATGTCTATCACCTAGGCCATTCACTCGTCGGTCGGGACATGCCCGCGATGTTGGCGCAATTGGCAGGACCGGATCACAGCTACGACAGTCAGCTCGGCTGGGGCACGTCGCTCAAACAGCATTGGGAACCCGAAGAAGAAATCAACGGGTTTGACGTTGAAAACGCTCATCCTCGCTTCCGCGCTGCGAAGGATGCGATTGGCAGTGGCGAATATGACGCGATTATCCTGACCGAGATGGTCGAGATCGCAGACGCCATCCGCTACCATGACAGCGCTGACTATCTTGCAGCATGGGCGGGCTCTGCACATCGGGCCAACCCCAATGCCCGTATTTATCTATATGAGACATGGCATCACACTGATGACGGAAATGGCTGGGCCTACCGGATTGACCGTGACCTTGAGAAGTATTGGCAGGGCAGGGTCATCTTCCCTGCGCTGATCAAGGCTGAGGTGCCCATCCATCTGATCCCCGCCGGTCAGGCCATGGCCGCTTTTGCCCGTGCTTTGGAGGACCAAGGTGGTGTGGGCGATCTCAAGGACATTAGTGGTCTCTTCTCACTGCGGGAGGACGGTAGCCGGGACACGATCCATTTCAATGATTTGGGGGCCTACTTCGTGGCGCTTGTGCACTACGCCGTTCTTTATCACCGCTCGCCGGTTGGTCTGCCTTATGAGCTTAACCGCGCTGACGGCAGTGTTGCCGACGCGCCTTCTGCTGATGCCGCCAGGCTGATGCAGGAAACCGTCTGGGACACAGTTCGCCGCTTCCCCGAAACCGGGCTCGCCGTATGAGTGGTCTGGCTACCGTATTTTCCGTCCTGATGGTGGGTCACAGCCTCTTTGGCACCACCGGCCCCTCCATGCTGGAAGAGGCGCTGATCACAGGTACCGGCGACGCGCAGGTTCAGGCACAGATCATCAACGGTGCGCCGTTGCGCTACAATTGGGAGGAATCGGACAAGGCCGAAGGCGTCGACGCGCGCGCTGTGTTGCCAGAGGGGGGTATCACCCATCTGATCCTCACCGAAGCGATCCCATTGGAAAACCACACCAAGTGGTCCGAAACGGACGTCTATGGTCAGGCATTTGCGCGCCTTGCGATCTCGGCCAACCCTGACGCCAAGGTCTATCTGCAGGAAACCTGGCACAGCCTGAAAAGCGGAACTGGCGCCGATGTCGAATACGATGACAACGACGACATTCCTTGGCGTACGAGGCTGGATCAGGACTTGCCCGTCTGGGAGAACATCGTTGCGCAGATCGAGGCGGGTACCGGCACAACAGATCGAAGCGTTGCTTTGATCCCAGCCGGGCAGGCCATGGCGCGCCTTTATGATGAGATCGCTGCTGGGACGGTTCCGGGGCTCAGCGACATCTCAACCCTTTTCGACGATGACATTCATCTCAGTGATATGGGCCACTATTTTGTTGCGATGGTCCAATACGCGACCATTACCGGTCAGGACCCGCTGGGCCTGCCGCATCAGTTCTCCGATCGCTTTGGGAAGCAGTTCGACACGGCGGGTGAAGACCTCGCGCGAGAGCTTCAGCGTGTCGCTTGGGACGCGGTGCGCGCCTATGAATCCGGCAATGTCGCAGTTGCACCACCTGCGCAACCTGCACGTGCCAGCTCAGCGCCTGCCGCACCGACGGGGCCGCCAACCACACCGGCTCCGGACTTGGTCAGCGCGGTGCAAAGCCCGGTGGAAGGCACTACCGACGTGGCCATTGGACTGGCCAGTGTGACGGATTGGAGCCCGCAACTGCCCTTCCTCGACTTGATGAAAACCGCACGGCTTTGGATCGGCCATCGACCTGGGCAGTGGGGCGGGATGGAATATGCGGCCCTTAAGGACGGTGGCTACCTCGATGCCGACGGCTGGCCCCTGCGCATGCCGACGGAGCTGAGCAGCATTGGCACGTTGATCCTCACGGACCTGCCGCCGGAGGCCACCTCACTCAAAGGTCGGTATGTCTTGCGGTTTGATGGAACGGGGGTCATTGAAGTTGCAGGGCGCGCGGAAAACGTACGCTATGGGAAGGGAGAAGTCAGTTTTGACTACGCCCCTGGCCCCGGCAGCGTCGACATCCGCATCCAACGCATCAACACCTCAAATCCCCCGCGCAACATCCGCGTTGTGAAAGAAGAGAACCTGCGCCGCTACGCTGACGGCACCCGGTTTAACCCAGCCTGGACCGCGCGCGTGGGCGGTTTCAAGGCGTTACGTTTCATGGATTGGATGGAGACCAACAACTCTGAACTCAGCCGGTGGGACGCAAGGCCGTCCCCCAGCCATTTCACCTATTCGGCAGGCGTCCCTATCGAGGTTTTGCTTGATTTGGCGAACGAGCTTGAAACCGACGTCTGGTTGAACGTCCCGCATCTGGCGGACAATACCTTTGTCCGGGCCTATGCCGAACTGGTCAGGGAACGGCTTGATCCGAACCTGCGCGCCTACGTCGAGTTTTCAAACGAGGTTTGGAACTGGCAATTCTCTCAGGCCCGCTGGGCGGATGGTGCAGCGCTGAAGCGTTGGGGGCAGAAGGACAAATGGATGCAGTTCTATGGCCTTCGGGCTGCCGAAGTCGCGGGCATCTGGTCTGACGTCTTTGGCGACGAGGCTGGGGCGCGATTGGTCAACGTCATCTCCAGCCAAACCGGTTGGCTGGGATTGGAAACCGAAGCTCTAACCGCTCCGCTTGTGGTCGAAGAAGGGCAAGCGCCCCCACATGAAGCCTTCGACGCCTATGCGGTCACTGGATATTTCGGCGGTATTCTGGGTACCAAAGACCGCGCACCGATGGTCAGGGCATGGCTTGTCGAAAGCGAGGCCCGCGCCAAGAAGGACGCCGACGCGCAGGGACTGAGCGGTGAGGCAACGGCGGAACATGTTGCGGCGCACCGCTTTGGCTACGCAGCAGAACTGGCCGGCCGGGAAATGCTGGATGGCGCAGTGAGCGGCGATCCCGCGGATACGCTGAGCGATCTCTTGGGCCGAGTCTGGCCGCATCATGCTGAGGTCGCGCAGAGATTCGGGCTTGATCTGGTTATGTATGAGGGAGGGACGCATCTTGTGGGCATCGGGCCGCAGGTTGAGGATGCTGAGTTGACCGCCTTCATGCATCATTTCAACTACAGCGCGGAGATGGGCGCGCTTTACGAAACCCTGCTGCAGGGTTGGACGGCCATTGGAGGGCAACTCTTCAATGCCTATTCGGATGTTTACGCGCCCTCGAAATGGGGCTCCTGGGGTGCATTGCGGCATCTTGATGATGACAATCCGCGGTGGCAGGCGCTGGCCAATTACCAATGACTGTCTCTGTCCTGATCCCGGCCCACAATGAAGCGGCCTATCTGCCTGCCTGTCTCGAAGCACTCCTCGCCTCGGAGACCGATACAGATGTCGAGGTCATTGTCATCGCCAATGGGTGCACCGACAACACTGCTCAGATTGCACAAAGTTACGCAGAACAAGCCGATGAGAAGGGCTGGGACTGGACGGTTCTTGATCTGACGCAGGGTGGCAAGCTCAATGCCTGGAATGCTGGTGAGGGCAGGGCGCAGGGCGATACGTTGATCTATCTTGACGCGGACGTGCTGGTCAGCCCGACGCTTGTTGGACAAATCGCTGAAATGCTGGACACTTATGCGCCACGTTATGCCAGCGGTCGGCCCAATGTCACTGTCTCGGGCGAAGATGCGCTGACCCGGCACTACACGCGGTTCTGGTTGACGACACCATTTATGGTGCACGGCGTTCCGGGATTTGGTGTCTTTGCCATGAACCGTCACGGACGGTCGCGCTGGGGCGACTGGCCCGACATTATCTCCGACGATACCTTTGCCCGGTTGCATTTCTCACCGCAGGAACGGCTGAGCGTACCTGCGACATACGACTGGCCCATGATCGAAGGGTTCAGACGTCTCGTGCAGGTGCGCAGGCGGCAGGATATCGGCGTGGCCGAGATTGCGCGGCGCTATCCCGAGTTGATGGCAAACGATGATCTGCATGATCAAACGGTGCCGCTCTGGCGTCGGGTGCTGAATGACCCCGTTGCTTTCGCCGCTTTTGCTGCTGTGCGGTCTACCATCCGCATGCCGATCCTACGCAGTGACAATCGCTGGGTGCGTGGTCGGTAATTGTTAGGCTATGTAGGCCGCAAGCTTCGCGGCTTCAGTAGCTACATCATGTCGATCAAAGACCCGTTGCCGTGCGGCGTCTCCCATTCTGGTCAACTTTGCAATTGGGGCCTTTGCGACAAGGTCCATGGCTGCAGCCAAGGCGTCTACATCGCCTGCTGGCACAAGCCATCCTGTCTTGCCATCGATCACCAGTTCCGGTGTGCCCGCAATATAGGTTGCCACCACCGGGCGCGCAGCGGCCATCGCTTCCATCACGACCATGGGCAATCCTTCTGCAAAGCTGGGCATCACCAGCGCATGCGCTGCGTCCAACTCCGCCTTGATCCGGGCTTCGTCGACCCAACCAGTCAGGGTCACACGGTCTTCGAGGGCCAGCTCAGCGATCAAATCCTCGATCTGGCTGCGCATCTCTCCATCGCCGATGAGCGTCAGATGAACCGGTTGTTCGGTCCGGGCCATCGCTCGGATCAGTGCCAGTTGTCCTTTCTGTTCGACCAGTCGCCCTATCGCTACGAACCTACGTTGGCCCTTTGGCAAAGGGGCTGGGTCTGCGAACTTCGCAGGTTCAATGCCGCAATGAACGACCTTGATCCGCTCCCAGTCAGCAGGGTCTGCCCAACGGCAAAGCTGCGACCGGCCAAATTGACTGATCGCGACAGCAAAATCCGCATGGGCGACCTTGCGGCCTAGCGACAGGGCTCGGGGGGCATCAAACTCCTCCGGCCCATGCACGGTGAATGAAAATTTTGGCCCGCCCAACAGATGCGCCAGCATCGCCACAGTGGCAGCGTTCGTACCGAAATGGGCATGTGTATGGGTGACCCCTTCAGCCTGGCATCGCTCCGCGACAAAAGCTGCTTCCGCGAGATAGATTAGATGCCTTATCCCGCCGACTTCAGATACCCCGCCCATGGCCATTGCTTCTGTGAGAGCTTCCCGAAACTCGGTCACGTTCCGCTTGGCGGCGCGACCCAAAGCCCGGGCCAGTGCCGCTTTGCCTTCGGCCAGCACGTATTCGGTCTTGTCCTGTTCCGCACGGTCCTGTGCATCAACCAGCGGCACGTTGGCTGTCCGCATGGCAAAACGCAGCACCTCATGCCCCTGTGCTTCGAGCGCGCGAATTTCGCGGCGGATGAAGCTTTGTGAGGGCTGGGGGTAGGTGTTGAGGACGTAGGCGATCTTCAAAAGGTGGTTCCCGAAACAAAAGCGAGCGGCCAAAGCGAGGCATGGACGCGTAAGCCCGCGTGTTCTATCAGGAACTCGCGGCAGAAGTGAGGCGAAATCGACGTGGTAACGCGCATCTCCCAGCTATTGGGTGGCAATCGCCTCATGGCGCGTGTGGCGCGATCCGCGTCCTGGATTGTACTGGGTTACGGCGCATCTCAGGCGATCCGGCTGGCTTCTAATCTGATCCTGACACGGCTGCTGTTTCCGGAGGCCTTTGGCTTGATGGCGCTGCTGAGCGTTGTAACCGTTGGTCTGACCCTCTTTTCAGACGTGGGCATCGCGCCTTCCATCGCCCAGTCCAAACGCGGTGACGATCCTGATTTCCTGAATACGGCCTGGACAATTCAAGCCATACGCGGCGGCATTCTGTGGGGTATCGCCTGCGCGTTGGCTTATCCCATCGCGCTTTTCTACGACCAACCCGACCTGGCAACCTATCTGCCCATTGCCGCACTGACGCTTTTGATCTCGGGCTTCAATCCAACACGGATTGAGACCGCGCATCGGCACCTTCTGATGGGCAAACTCACCGCCCTGGATTTGCTGAGCCAAGTCATCGGGATTGTCGTGATGATCGTTCTCGCAATCCTGGTGCAATCTGTTGCCGCCCTTGTGATCGGTGGTGTTGCGGGGGCTGTGGCCAAGCTGGCGCTCACGCATTTCTACCTGCCCGGGGAGCGGAACCGGCTCCGGTTTGAGGGAGCTGCTTTTAAGGAGCTAATCACCTTTGGCAAATGGATTTTCCTGTCGACCGTGTTTTGGTTTTTTGCCAGCCAGGGTGACAAGGCGATCCTCGGCAAGTTCCTGACGCTGGAAACGCTGGGCATCTACAACATCGGATTCTTCCTTGCCAGCTTCCCACTGCTATTGGGCCAGAACGTTACGAGCCGCGTGATGATCCCCGTCTACCGGGAAGGTGCCGCCCCTGAACGGATCAGGCGGCTGCGTTATGGGTTAAGCGGTGCGGTCGTGGGGCTGTTGCTGGTGATGGCATTTGCCGGGCCTTGGCTGGTCGATGTGCTCTATGACACGCGATACCTCAGTTCCGGTGCCATTGTCGTGGCGCTGTCGGTAGGATTTATCCCGCAAGTGATTGGCATGACTTACGACCAGGCCGCTTTAGCTGCGGGCGACTCACGGCGGTTTTTCATCTACAACGCAGTCCGATCAAGTCTGCAGGTCGGCCTGCTTTTGGTCGGCTCCATCACTGCGGGTCTCATCGGTGCCATCATCGGTATGGGCATTGCGATGGCGCTGGCGCATATCGCACTCATTTGGCTGGCGCGGGCACATGGCGTCTGGGACGCCGGTCATGATTTGGTTTTTGCACTGCTGGGATTGGCGACGGGCGCTGCGGCTGTGTGGATGCATTGGGATGTCATTCAGGCGATGATCGCATCAACGGCCTGATGCGCGTCAGCTCCGTTCGGGATCAATGCTGCGCGCCAACCGCGCGGCCCGCCCCTGCAATCCCGCCTCCCGACGGTTCTGCCAGAGCTTTGACAACCCCTTACGCTCTTTCGCGGGTGAGGTTTCCGGGATGGAGACCACCGGCAGCAGGCCAGTCTCTCTTTGCATTTGCCGGGCAGTGCGAATGACCGGGCGGCGCAACTCCATCAGGAAAGCGAGAACAATCGCCAGAATGACCGATGCGCCAGCACCCATGATCACGCGGTTTTTGCGGCTCATGGTGACGGGATAGTCCGGGACCTGCGCTTCTTCCAGAGTTATGAACCGTTCCCCGCGGGCAGCTTCCTCGAGCGAGAAACCAACTTCGGCTTCGCTGCGCCGGGTCGCGATCACGTCCAACTGGCCGCGCAGCTGTGTCAGTCGGCGTTCAAACTCTGTCAGGGTGCGCTCAACTTCAGGCCGCGTTTCAATGCTGGCACTCAATGCGGCGCGGCGGTCTTGCAGTAACTGCCGCTGCTGGGTCAGACTGTCGAGCAGGCGGGTCAGTTCCGCCTCCTCCCGCTCTACCGTTGCCGCACGTGTGCCGCCGCTGCGGTCAAGGTTGTCGAGGTCCAGCTGTGCGGTGATGATCTCGCGATCCAGCTCAAGCAGGGCATCGTTCAGACTGCCCAGCTCCGAGCGGCGAAACTCCACACTGCCCTCCATGGAGATGTCATTCTGGCTGCGGAACTCGGCAAAGGCCGCCTCGACCTTTGCGATCTCCGCCGACAATACCTCCTCCTGGTTTTGGAAGAATGCCAGCGTTTCACGAGTCTGTTCTTGCCGTTGCGAAGCTGCAAGCGACCGTGTCTTGTCGGCAAAGGCGTGGGCCACGTCGCGGGCCTTTTCGGCGCTGTCCAATTCAGCCGTTATGGTCAGCACAGATATCGCGCCATCATCGGCGAAACCCTCGCGCACCGCCGCAACTCCGGTGATGGACACTGATTGGCGCAGCAGATCAACCTTTTCAGACATGCGCAGGGCAGGCAGGTTCTCATAGAGGCCGAAATGGTTGATCAAAGTCTCAAGATTGCCCCGTGCCATCAGCTGCTGCTCAATCAATTGCAACCGTCGCGCGGCCGAGCTTTCCACCGTAGAGCGGGCCAGTTCATCTGAGATCGTTGGCTGTTCCACCTGAATGACTTCGGAGGAGCGATAGAGATGCGGGATGGACAAGGCCCAGAAGACCGAAGCAAAGCAGCCTGCGATCACAACGGCCGAGATCAGGCCCACCCGACGGCGCACCATGTCCAAAAAATCGGCCAATGAATAGATCGGACCCATTTGCCCTGCCCATTTCAACTCAAAACGTCCCGGATCAGCGTGTTACCGTCCAAGGTTAACGCCCGCTTATCAGCACAATAGGGCCATTATAGGGCAAAGGGGCAGTGGTCGGGAAGGGACGGGACGCTGCCGGGCGCCTCTCAGGCGTAGCGCGGAATTGAGTTGGCGCGGGCGCGGTTCAGCACCACACCCAGCAGCGGCACCTGACCGTCCAACATGCGCTCGCACTCCATCAGCTCGCGGCCCATGGTTTGCGTGCCGTCAGACACCAGAAGCACGCCGTCCAGCTGCGGCAAGAAGGCCGAGACATCGTCATGCACCAGCATGGCGGGCATGTCGTAGATGACCAGTTCCGGCTGCAAAGCCGCGCGCATCCGCTCCAGTGTATGGGCGGTTTCTGTCGTCTGGATCGTCTCGGCGGAATTGTGATCTGCGGCATTGTTTAACCCCAGCGCCAACGTGTCACTGACCTTGACCATGTGATCCCCAATCGGCGCGTGACCGGCCAGAAAATCCTGCATGGAACCGCGCGGGGTCATGTCAAAGGCTTGCGCCACACCTGGGCTGCGCAGATTGAAGTCCATCAACACGGTGCGAGAGCCCGAAATACGTGACAGGCTTAACGCCAGGTTCACTGCCGTAAAGGTGTTGCCGCACCCCGACGTTGGCGCGGTGACAGCGATGTTCACCCAGCCATGCTCTTGCGTGGTTTGACGCAGGCGCGTGCGCAGCAGATCGAAGGCGCGTACAGATGTGCTGTCCCGATCCTGATCCACGACGGGCAGGGCGGTGCGCGCTGCTTCACGTCGCGATCCGGCCTCGACGGTTGCCAACTCGTGCCAGCGTGGCAAGTCAGCCTGAGGGACATAGGTGTTCTGATAGGGACTCAGGGGTTCATGATCGGGCGTTGCCTCAATGACCTCGGCACTTTTGGCTGCGGCGGGTCGTGTTGCGACCACACGGCGCGGACGGATGCTGTGGCGCATGCCGGGCAGGGGCAGGCGGGTCTCATCTTCCATCAGATCTGACCGGAGGTCGTCAGTGACATAGCTATCACGCATATTGTCCTCCATTGGTGTTTTTGCCATGGTCTGAACCTACACCGGATCGAACGCTATCAACAGAGCCGCGCATATCAGTGCCCCGTCGGGCGCAATACCACGCCGATGGTTTTGTATAGGATGGTCAGATCCATGCTCAACGTCAGCGACCGCTCATAGGCACCATCGACCTCATTGCGGTAGGTAAAGCGTTGCGAGTTGCGTGCAGAAACCTGCCACAACCCTGTAATCCCGGGCCTCAGCGCATAGTAGCGGGACGGATCGCCATACATGCCAAGTTGCTCAGGCATCATGGGACGCGGACCAACGATGCTCATATCGCCCTTCAGCACGTTGAAGAGCTGTGGCAGTTCATCCAACGAGGTCTTGCGCAGGACGTGTCCAACAGGGGTAACGCGGGGGTCATCGCGCAGTTTCTGCAGTGTCTCCCATTCCTCACGCATGGCAGGATCGCGGGCCAGATACGCCTCCAGCACTTGATCAGCATCCCGCACCATGGTGCGCAGTTTCAGGATCGAAAACCGTTTGCCGTGCTGGCCCAGCCGGTGCTGGGTGTAGAACGGGTTTCCGCCCTCAAGCCAAAGCGCCAATGCGCAAAGACCAATCAACGTCAGGGAGAATGGAAGGGTCACAAAGACAAACAGAATGTCCAGCACGCGCTTGCCTAAATGGCGATAAAGGTAGACCGGGCCGGGTTTGGCTGCGAGGGCCGCGTCCCAGACTCGGCTTTCCCGCGCGACCATGGCGTCCGGTCCCTCTGCCAAAGCAGGTCGTGGCGCGAAGGAAAACCCGCCGAAGTCGGCGGTTTCCGATACGTGGTCCTTCATAGCAACCCCCCAGGGTCAAATCTACTCATGCAATGCCCGCCGAAATACATGTGGCGGATACTCTGTCGTTGCCGCGTCATGGAGGAGGAAGTGCAGGCGGCAACGCTGACTAACTCTTCATACAGTAAATTACACACCCCCCACAATAGGACGCAGCGTCATTTCTTTGACGGAATTGCGCAGAGAATTGGGCGGGCTTTGCATAATCGCAGTATTCTTGACGCAGCTATACCATTTTTCTGCCGTAATTCATGGAACTTCGTGGAAACAGTCTGTTTCAGCGGGCATGGGAAAACAGTGGCTCAAAAGCTGTCTGATTGTTGCGCGACCATGCAGAAAACTCAACTTATACAAGAGTTTGAGGTGCAATGCTGATCGAGTCGCTACTCCTCCGGCATTCGCGTTCTGCTATAGAATTTGATTTGGGGGGAATTCGGCATGAATTTTCCCCTCTTGCGAGATTACATAATAAATCTCATTCCGCAGGCACAAAGCCAGTGATCAATTGGCGCAGTCCAATTGCTGCCCCGACGAAAATTGCGATGAATGTGACCGGGGCGCTGTAGGCGAGGACGGAAAAGGCGGAAATTCCCTGTCCGACACTGCATCCGACAGCCAGAATCGCGCCGGGTCCCATCATCGCGGCACCGACGATCTGACGCCGCAACTCGCGTGGGTCCTCGCAAGCCTCCCAGCGGAAGTGCCCCTTAGAATAGGAGCCCAGACAGGCCCCCAGCAGCACGCCCACAACTGAACCCACGCTGAATGAGAGTGCAGTCCCCGAGGCCGTCATGGAGTAAAAGATCGTATCGCCAATGGGTGCGGCGAACGAATGGGTCTGGATTGGTTCGGCGGCAAAGCCATGAAGACTGATCCACGAGGTTCCGACCCAACCCGACACAACCGCCAGCCCCACAATCACGCCCCAGACCAAGTGCCGTGGGGACCGCAGCATGTCACGGCTGGAAAGAGAAATAAGCAGAATGGCGCTTCCCGCAATCAATCCGGTCAGGATCGGCCCCATGCCGAAAGCAAGGTAAGCAAGGTGGTCGAACCCCTGTTGGGTCGCGGCATTCTCGGTCGCTGGAAAGAGCCAGACCCGAGCGTGGGCGAGGGGGCCTGACATCACGAAATAGGCAGAAAGGCCCATCACGATCACAATGACAAAGGATCGCAGATCGCCACCACCCAGTCGTGCCAGCGCGCCATAGCCGCAGTTGCCACTCAGCGCCATGCCATAGCCAAAAAGGAGCCCGCCGATGATGGAGCCCAAGGGGTTCCAGACCCGGTCCAAATAGGCCGTATCTGACCCGTCCAGCAGACCTGTGCCCATCGCGATATGCGTGCCGATGATGGCCGTACCTATGGCAAGACCCCACATCCGCATGCGTCGGTCGTCAGAGGAATAGAGCAGATCTTCGATTGCCCCAAGGGTGCAGAACCGACCAATCCGTGCCGCCAGACCCAAGGCCAGACCTCCAAAAAGTCCGACCAACGCTGCCGCGTTCGCTTCCCCCAGAAGCTCCAACATGGATGTATCCTCCCTCGCACCGAAACCTGGCGAGGGTTTCGGTCAGTCTTCCCTGCAGAACAGGTCGTAGACGACTTCCATGATTTGCCTTGGGCGATCATCTGTCAAGCTGTAGTAAATCGCCTTGCCTTCGCGGCGCGGCTTGACCAGCC
>CAYUSM010000010.1:0-39793 GCA_964447345.1 uncultured Sulfitobacter sp.
TGTCCTTGGCCAGATCCGCATCGTCGTTGCGGCGGCCGATCAGGCGCTTGACGCCAAAGATCGTGTTGTCGGGGTTTGTGACGGCCTGACGTTTTGCAGGCTGGCCCACCAGACGCTCATCATCTGTGAAAGCGACAATGGATGGGGTTGTGCGTGCGCCCTCTGCGTTTTCGATAACGCGGGGCTGGCTGCCGTCCATGATGGCCACGCAGCTGTTTGTTGTACCAAGGTCAATACCAATGACTTTCGACATACTTTTGATCCCTCTTCTTATTCAAGGCGATGACACGAGGCGCAGGCCCGTTACGGCACCCTTGCCCCGATAGGGTGACACTGAAAGCAACGTGCCCTCAGCGGTTCGGAGGGTATATAAGGAGGGGCTTGGGGCGCTGCAACCGTCGTGGCGGGCAAGAATCACTGATTCTGTCGGGAATTTTCTGCAATCGCGGGTGACAGGGGGAAATACACCAGATGCTGACGTTGCGCGGATTTAAAATTTACGAAGGATTTCTCGACCGGGTCCGGCAGGAAACAGTCCTCGCGCGGCTCCGCGAGGTGATCGAGGTCGCGCCGCTTTTCCGGCCGGACACGCCTTACGGCAAACAAATGTCGGTGCGGATGAGTGCAGCTGGGACGTACGGCTGGTTTTCGGATCGAAAAGGCTATCGATACGTCAAATCGCATCCCTCGGGGCGTCCCTGGCCACCGATTCCGCCCGAGATTTTGGCAATCTGGCGCGAGGTCACGGGGCTCGACCGGATGCCGGAATGCTGTCTTATCAACTACTACGGACCGGAAGCGCGGATGGGCATGCATCAGGACAAGGACGAGGCCGACTTCTCTTGGCCAGTGGTGTCGGTTTCGCTGGGTGACGACGGACTTTTTCGGATCGGAAATGCCACGCGCGGCGGTAAGACGGAAAAACTCTGGCTGAAGTCGGGAGATGTGGTTGTGATGGGCGGTGAGGCGCGGCTGACTTATCATGGCGTGGACCGGATCCGAGCTGGCAGTTCGACCCTCTTGCCGCGCGGCGGACGGATCAATCTGACACTGCGCGTCGTATCGTAGCCCATTGCGAACTAAAGAAATTTGTTGATTGGGAGTCAAAGCTGAAAGATCATATGGGGCGCATCGCGGAGCGGCAATTTTTTGACACATTCCGCGCGCAACGCCACCGGGAAATCGGGCTGAACGCCCTGACGCCCGATGGTGATTTCAGTGTCTGATTTTGAAGGAACAAACGAATGAATATCGGTGGTGCGATCAAGATTCTTGAAACACTCGATCCCAAGGAGAACTCGGGGATTTTGAGCAAAATCGGGAAGGAACTAACGACCATGACCGATCTGCGAAAGGCCATCCAGCAGATGATGGGTGGTCTGAGCGGATTGGACGGCGCGCTTGGCAGCTTGCTGAGCGACGTCGACAAAATGAACGGTGCCATGAAGACCAAGTCGAAGATGTCCAAGGAGGACAAAGAGGCAGCCAAGAAACAGTTGAGCAAATTGATGAAGAACTGGCAGTCGAACCGGGTGAAACTCCTGGAGCAACATATTGGCGCGCTCGAAAAACAGCTGACATCGCTGCGCAAAGAATTGGCGACTGTGAAAGGCAGCAAACCCGACGGTTGGTTCATGTAGTTTCATGACGGCTCGACCATGATTGATCGAGTGTCAGCCGAGCGAAGTCTACCGCCGCGCCTCCCAGCTGAGTGAGGCGTGGCGTCGGGTATAGAATTCACCCATCAGGCCGAGGACCAGACAGACGACGCCAATCCAGAAGGCATATTCCCAATCAGAGTAACGCGGATTGTAGTTGATAAAGGCATAGCCACGCGATTGGTCGATGACGTGGAACAGCGGGTTCCAGTCAAACATCGACAGCATGTAGCCGGGCAATGTGTTCGCCAGAAACATCTTGCCTGAGGCAATCATATTTGCCCGCTGATAGACCATGGCAACCAGCGCCACGATAGATGGAAACCAGGGCTTCATCGCCAGCATCAAAAGGCCCAGCGCGCAGCCGGTGAACCAGGCAACCAGCATCATCCCAAAGGCCGCAACCGGCTGCTCAATCTCAATAGGGGTCCAGGCCACGTGATAGGCGAAAAGCACCAGGAAAAGCGACAGCACCTGAATATAAAGTGACCCAGCCGCCGCCGACAGGATGGCCACAATGGTGTTCATCGGGGCATGCTGCATCATTGGGCTGGCCGGGCCTTCGGCACCCATGACCGCCCCCATCGCCTTGATATGCGTAAGGTACAAAAAAATGCCAGTCATCAGGTATATCAGAAAGTCGCCTCGCACCGCAGCGCTGCGCATACCGAGAATGGAAAACATGAAGTAGAAGGCCGCAACGAAAAGCACGGTCTGCATGACGTTCATCGCAATCGCCACAAAGGCATTGTTGTGCTGTTTGCGTACGCTGCGAACAACGGAATGATAAACCAATTCCGCGATTGCCAGCGCCGAGGACAGACCGCCCTGTGGTTTTCGCGAAGATTGAAACATGCACCGCTGTCCTTGTCTGAAACCGACCGTCGCACGGAATTCTTGCTGTTCCGTTATCCGCACAGCATAAGAGGGCGCAACCACCGGATCAACAAAAGCCAAGGATGCAGCCCTCGTGGACTACGAAAAACTGGTAAGTGTGATGCGCAAGCTATCGCTTGAAGCAGGTGACCGGATCATGAAGATCTATGGTCAGGATGATTTCAACGTGAAATCGAAGTCTGATGACAGTCCTGTCACTGCGGCGGATGAGGCGGCGGATGCCATCATTTCTGCCGGTCTGCGCGAGGCCTTTCCGGATGTCATGCTAGTGACCGAGGAGCAGGCAACGACCCATGCCACGCAGGGCCACACGTTTCTAATCGTTGATCCGCTGGACGGCACCAAGGAATTCATCCATCGCCGTGGGGATTTCACTGTGAACATCGCCCTTGTGGAAGATGGAAAACCGACCCGCGGCGTCGTCTACGCACCCGCGAAAGGGAGGATGTTCTTTACGCAAGCTGATGGGGCATCGGTTGAAGAAACCGGGGATTTCAACAAGGACGCTGTTGGAGAAACGACACCGATATTGGTCTCTAAAGCGGACAATTCGGCCCTGATGGTCGTTGCATCCAAGTCGCACCGCGATCAGGCGACCGATGACTACATCAACAAATACAACGTCCGTGATATGACCAGCGCAGGGTCCTCGCTGAAGTTCTGCCTTGTCGCGACGGGAGAGGCAGACATCTACCCCCGCCTGGGTCGCACGATGGAATGGGATACAGCGGCAGGACATGCGGTGCTGCTGGGCGCGGGCGGTGATGTGGTCCGGTTTGATGACCATACCCCACTGACTTACGGTAAGGCAGAGTATGCTAATCCTTTCTTTATCGCGCATGCGCCATCTGTTGATTTGAAGTCTGCCTGATGTCGGTCCTCATCGTTATCCCTGCGCGCTTTGCCTCTTCACGATACCCCGGCAAGCCTCTGGCAGAATTGCGCGGGGCAAGTGGTGTGTCCCGGTCCCTGATTGAACGGTCGTGGTTGGCCGCCTGCGAGGTTGGCGGCGTCGATCGAGTGGTGGTTGCCACAGACGATGACCGGATCAAGGATGCCGCTGAGGGCTTTGGGGCAGAGGTGGTGATGACCTCAACCACCTGTGCAAACGGCACCGAACGATGCGCTGAAGCACATGATGCGCTGGGCGGTGGTTACGAGATTGTTGTCAATCTTCAGGGCGATGCACCGCTGACGCCGCATTGGTTTGTGGAAGGTCTCGTACAGGGTCTCAGGAACGCGCCGACGGCAGAGATCGCTACGCCGGTTCTGCGATGTGATGGCGCTGCACTCAACAGTCTTTTGGCAGACCGAAAAGCGGACCGTGTGGGCGGTACAACAGCTGTCTTTGCGGCAGACAACCGCGCGCTCTATTTCTCGAAAGAGGTCATTCCGTTCACCTCAAAACCCTATGCGGAGACTGATCCCACCCCGGTGTTCCACCATGTTGGAGTCTATGCTTATCGTCCGGACGCATTGGCAGCCTATACTTCCTGGCCCGTTGGACCATTGGAGCAGTTGGAAGGTTTGGAGCAACTTCGCTTTATGGAAAATGGCCGGGCGGTCCTTTGCGTTGAAGTGGAGGCGAAAGGACGTGAGTTCTGGGAGCTGAATAACCCCGAGGACGTGCCAAAAATAGAGTCTATGATGGCGAAAATGGGCCTTGAATGACTGGCATTCCGGTCAGCGTCGTTGTTGTCAGCCGTGGCCGTGCGGAAGAATTGAAGCGCTGTCTGACAGGCCTGTCCCAGCTGCAATATGACCCGTTTGAAATCATTGTCGTGGCTGATCCTGCGGGAATTGCGGCGGCCAAGAGCCAGCCATTCGCCGATGATCTGAAACTTGTGCCCTTTGATGAAGCAAACATCTCTGCCGCGCGCAACCATGGCATTGAACGCGCCGCCGGAGAGGTTGTGGCATTCATTGATGATGACGCCGTGCCAGAGCCGCAGTGGCTGCGCTACCTCGTGGCGCCTGTCGTGCAAAGCGAGGTTGCAGCAATGGGCGGGTTTGTCCGTGGGCGCAATGGCATCTCTTTTCAATGGAAGGCCCGCAGCATTGACCGGTTCGGGGCTTCTATCCCGCTGGATGTTCATGAAACGAAATCTACCGTGTTGCATCCGCCGAAGGGTCGCGCGATCAAGACCGAAGGAACCAATATGGCGTTCCGGCGAAACGTTTTGGTGCAGCTGGGGGGCTTTGATCCGGCATACCACTACTACCTTGATGAGACCGACCTGAACGTGCGCCTGTCACGGTCGGGACATGCCACAGCGCTTGTTCCCCTGGCCGAAGTGCATCACGGGTTTGCGGCAAATGCACTGCGGGCAATAAATCGAGTGCCCAAGGACCTTTTTGACATCGGTGCCAGTTGGGCGGTTTTCCAGCGCAAGCATATCGTTGACACAGAACGCGCGCTGCATTGGAAGCGGATCAAGCAGGAAGAACGCCAGCGGTTGCTGCGCCATATGGTCAGTGGTGGGTTGGAGCCGCGGGATGTCCGGCGGTTGATGGCGCGGCTGGAGGCAGGATATGTCGAGGGTCAATCGCGCGCAATTGTTCCCGCGAAACTGGCAAAGAGGTCTTCTGAACCTTTCAAGCGCTTTCCAGCGCAGCAACGCCCATCAGTTATGATCCGGTCGCGCCCTCTACGTCTTGCAAAAGACATGGAAGGGGCGCGCGAAAGGGTGAAGAATGGTGAGATTGTCACCGTCCTCTGCCTGTCGCCCAGTGCTATGTATCACCGTGTGAGTTTTGTGGAAGGCGGTGTCTGGCTGCAGCGTGGCGGGCTCTTTGGCAAGTCTGACCGGGCAGGTCCATTGGTACGTATGACAACAAGGTCACGGCGATGCGAAAAGGAGCGCCGCCGCGTTGCCAGTCAGCGCGGTTTAGGGGAAGACTAGGCGGACTTTGTTTCGTCGGGTGCGTGGCGGCAGCAAAGACCAAGACGGCAGCAGCCCGCGAAACAAATTGAGGTCGGTAGATGACGAAGAAGGTGACAAAGGCAATTTTCCCGGTTGCCGGTATGGGGACGCGGTTCTTGCCCGCGACCAAGTCAGTGCCCAAGGAAATCATGACCTTGGTCGACCGCCCGTTGATTCAGTATGCGATTGATGAGGCGCGTGCAGCGGGGATCAAAGAGTTCATCTTTGTCACCTCCCGCGGCAAAGGCGCGTTGGAAGACTATTTTGATCTAGCCCCGCAGCTCGAACAAGAGCTGCGCAAGAAGGGCAAGGATGAGCTGCTGAAAATACTCAAAAGCACCAATATGGACAGCGGCGCAATTGCCTACATTCGGCAGCACAAGGCACTGGGCCTTGGCCACGCGGTTTGGTGCGCGCGGCGCTTGATTGCGAATGAACCCTTCGCGGTGATCCTGCCTGACGACGTGATCGCAGCCGAGAAACCATGCCTTCAGCAGATGGTTGAAGCCTATGCAGACACCGGCGGCAACATGGTCGCCGCGATGGAGGTCGCGCCGGAGCGGGCGTCGGCTTACGGCGTTCTGGATATCTCTGAAGAAGACGGGAAGCTGGTCAAGGTGAAGGGCATGGTCGAAAAGCCCAAAGCCGAAGATGCCCCGTCCAACCTTGCCGTGATTGGGCGCTATATTCTGTCGCCCAGCGTTTTGCAGAACCTCAACAAGATGAAAACCGGTTCGGGTGGTGAAATTCAGCTAACCGATGCCATCGCACAGGACATTGAGAAACAAGGCAACGTCTATGGCTACCGGTTCGAGGGCCAGAGGTTCGATTGTGGCTCTAAATCAGGGTTTTTGCAGGCTACCGTGTCCTTCGGACTGGCGCGGCCCGAATTGAAAGATGACCTGCGGTCCTATCTGCAGAGCATCGTTGCAGACGGGGATGCCTAAGCTGGGCAGCCGGGAGGACCAATGACAAACGTATTGGTCACAGGTGGTGCAGGCTACATCGGCTCGCACGCGTGCAAAGCGTTGAAGGCGGCCGGGTATACGCCGGTTACCTATGACAGCTTGGTGACCGGCTGGCAGGATGCCGTGAAGTTTGGTCCCTTTGAGCATGGTGATTTGCTGGACCGTGGCAGGTTAGAGACTGTTTTCAAGACCTATGAACCTGTCGCAGTCATGCATTTTGCTGCGCTTAGTTTGGTGGGCGAGTCCATGCAGGACCCTGGCAAATACTGGCGCAACAATGTTGGAGGATCACTGAACCTGATTGAGGCTGCGGTCGCAGCAGACTGTCAGCACTTCGTCTTCTCTTCCACCTGTGCGACCTACGGGGATCAGGACAACGTGGTGCTGGATGAGACAACGCCACAGCACCCCATAAACTCGTATGGCGCGTCAAAGCGGGCGATTGAGGACATGTTGCGCGACTTCGAGGCATCTCATGAACTGCAGCACGTCATTTTTCGCTATTTCAATGTGGCCGGGGCAGACCCGGACGGGGAAGTTGGCGAGTTCCACCAACCCGAAACACATCTGGTGCCCCTGATGTTGGATGCGATCGATGGAAAGCGTGAGGCTCTGACTATCTTCGGCACGGATTACGATACACCCGATGGGACTTGTATCAGAGACTATGTGCATGTCTGTGATTTGGTGGATGCCCATGTTTTGGGACTGAAATGGCTTGAAGAGGGAAAAGGCAGCAGGGTCTTTAACCTTGGCACTGGAACAGGGTTTTCGGTGCGCGAAGTGATTGACCAGAGCCATGCGGTCACCAACCGTCAGGTGCCCTACACCGAAGGGCCGCGCCGCCCGGGGGATTGCACCAAGCTGGTGTCAGGGTCGAAGCGCGCCATGGAGGAGTTGGGATGGTCTCCGACACGGTCGACCATGAAACAGATGATCACCGACGCATGGAGATGGCACCAGAGCGGCCATTACGACGGCTGACATGGGGCAGGCAAGACTGCTGGACCTGACAAGAAGCCTGCGCCGGGCCGGGCGGGTTGCGACAGGTGTGGACCGTGTCGAACGGGCTTATCTTGACCAATTCATTCAAGATGAGGCGCCAAGCTTTGCACTGGTCCGTACGGCCTTTGGCTACGTCCTCTTGGACAAATCGGGCATGGCGGCATTCCGGGACAGGCTCAATGGAAGCGCGACCTGGGGTGACCCTGATCTCTTGTCGCGGCTGCCACGTAATCGGGACAAGTCTCTAAAGCGGGCTGAGTCGGACATTCGGCAGCTTTCCATCGCGCGTTGCTTGCCGTCGCGGTTGCGTCAGATGTTGATGCGGCAACTGCCAGACGGGTTCGACTACTTCAACGTCGGGCACAGCAATCTGAACGACCGGGTCTTACGCTCGGTTCAGTATGCAGCAGGCAAAGTGCATGTGTTGATCCATGATGTGATCCCACTGGAGTTTCCCGAATTTCAGCGCCCCGGGACAGTGCACCCGTTCAAGGAGAAATTGCGGCGCGTGGGTCAGATTGCGGATCGGGTCATCTACAATTCGGCGGACACACAGACGCGCGTGGAAGACCGGCTCCGCGCTTGGGGCAGGGTCCCGCCATCGATTGTTTCGCATTTGGGAACAATTGAGCCTGTGCCTGACGAGCAGGCAGTGCCTGAGGGGTTGCCGACAAATAGACCTTATTTCGTGACTATCGGCACCATCGAGCCCCGCAAAAACCATGCGTTCCTGCTAGATTTGTGGGATGAGATGGGGTCAGATGCACCGCCTTTGCTGATCTGTGGTAGCCGCGGGTGGAACAACGATGCGGTCTTTGCGCGGCTTGATGCGATGACTGATGACAGCCCGGTGCAAGAGCTTTCAAACCTGTCTGATGGCGCGCTCCTGGCCCTGACGGCTGGCAGTGCAGGGACCCTTTTTCCCACGCTTGCTGAGGGCTTTGGCCTGCCGCCGATTGAGGCACTCGCCGTTGGATCGCGTGTTTTATGCAACGATTTGCCTGTCCTTCGGGAAATTCTCGGCCAATCGGCGGTTTTTGTACCTGTTTTTGAACGGGAAAACTGGCTACATACCATAAAAAGCTGGGAGGGCAGTCCGTTAGCACCCCACGCCCGGGTTCGATTTGAGGCACCGACGTGGGACGCACATTTCAAGACCGTGTTAAGGTTAACTTGATACTGCGAACGTCAGGCGGTGTTTTTCCGAGTACAGAAGGTGGTGTTTGGGCATTTTTCGGTCATACGGGCTGAGGCTTCAACGCAAACGCTGGCGTATCCGCGCGTATCGGAAGCGCCGGGAACTCAAGCGTGTGGCAAATCGGACGGGTCAGATCCGTGCCGATGATCTTTTGCTGTTTTGCACCCAGCGCAATGAGCGGATCAGGCTGCCATTTTTCCTGGACTACTATCGCAAGCAAGGCATCGGGCATTTCTTCTTTGTCGATAACGACAGTGACGATGGATCGCTCAAATATCTTGCGGATCAACCGGATGTATCGGTGTGGACCACGCGGGCGAGTTACAAGCGGGCCCGGTTCGGGGTAGATTGGCTGAACTGGCTGCAAATGACCTATGCGCACGGGCATTGGGCGCTGACGGTCGATCCGGATGAGTTTCTGGTCTACCCCTTCTGTGACACGCGTCCCTTAAGGGCGCTGACCGACTGGTTGGATGCCTCCTCGATCAAGTCCTTTTCGGCCATGCTGCTCGACATGTACCCCAAGGGGCGGCTGGACGAACAACCTTATGAGGCAGGTCAGGACCCTATCGAGATTGCCTGTTGGTTCGACAGCGGGAATTACACGATCTCACGCAATCATCGGTTCACCAACCTGTGGATACAGGGTGGGCCGCGCGCGCGGGTGTTTTTCAAGGACATCCCGGAGAAAGCACCGGCGCTGAACAAAGTGCCACTGGTCAAATGGGACAAACGGTATGCCTACGTCAGCTCAACCCACATGTTGCTGCCGCGCGGGTTGAACCAGGTCTACGATGAGTGGGGAGGTGAAAAAGCCTCTGGCGTTTTGCTGCACGCAAAGTTTCTGGACACCTTCGGCGCCAAAGCGAAAGAAGAGCTTGAGCGCAGCCAGCACTATGCGGGATCGGTCGAGTACAAGGCCTATGCGCAGCAGATGCAGGACAACCCGCAGCTTTGGTGCAAATGGTCAGAACGCTACATCAACTGGCGACAGCTTGAGATTTTGGGGCTGATGTCGAAGGGGAACTGGGCATGACGGTCGGGATCGTCATGTTGGTGCACACTGCGCTGGGCCGGGCCGAGCAGGTCGCGCGCCATTGGTCAGCAGCAGGTTGTCCGGTCGTGATCCACGTGGACAAGATGGTGCCGCGCAAGACCTACGACGCTTTTGTGAGTGCGGTGTCCGACATCCCCGACCTTAGATTCTGCGCGCGATCCCGTTGTGAATGGGGCACCTGGGGCATCGTGGAGGCCACGCAATCTGCATCAGAGATGATGTTGGCGCATTTTCCGAAGGTCCGGCATGTCTACCTTGCTTCGGGGTCGTGCCTGCCGCTGCGACCGGTCAAAGAACTGATCGACTATCTGGCGGAGCGGCCGAATTCTGATTTCATCGAAAGTGCAACAACCTCAGAAGTGCCGTGGACCGTCGGCGGCTTGGACGAAGAGCGCTTTACCATGCGGTTCCCCGTGTCCTGGAAGCGCAACCGGTATCTGTTTGATTTCTTCGTCCGTGCGCAACGGACACTTGGCCTTAAGCGGAAGATGCCAAACGGCATCACGCCGCATATGGGATCACAGTGGTGGTGCCTGTCGCGGCGTACTCTGTCAGCCGTTCTGCAGGACCCAGAGCGCGCGACCTATGACCGGTTCTTCCGACAGGTCTGGATACCGGATGAAAGCTATTTTCAGACCCTTGCGCGGCAGTACTCCGAGAACATTGAAAGCCGGTCGCTGACCCTGTCAAAATTCGACTTTCAGGGTAAGCCGCACATTTTTTACGACGATCATCTGCAGCTCCTGCGCCGGTCGGATTGCTTTGTTGCGCGCAAAATCTGGCCCTACGCGGACAGGCTTTATGAAGCTTTCCTGACCGATGCGGACGGGGCGATGAAGCGGACAGAGCCGAACCCCGGCAAGATTGACCGCATCTTCTCAAAGGCGGTGGAGCGGCGGACGCGCGGGCGGTCGGGCCTTTACATGCAAAGCCGCTTTCCAAACGAGGATTGGGAGAACGGCGTTACCGCCGCCCCCTATTCCATGTTTCAGGGGTTTGCGGAGCTTTTTGAGAACTTTGAGCCGTGGCTGGCAACCGCCACGGGTGCACGGGTTCACGGGCATCTCTTTGCCACAGATGCTGTGCATTACGCGGATGGTCAGACAGCCATCAACGGGGCGTTGTCGGACAGCGCGATCCTGCGGGACTACAATGCCAAGGCGTTTCTGACCAACCTGATCTGGAACACCCGGGGCGAGCGGCAGTGCTTTCAATTTGGGCCGGGCGACAATCAGGACATCAACTGGCGCATAGCCAGGGATCCCAATGCGCAGGTGTCAGTGATCACGGGCGCTTGGGCGGTGCCGCTTTTCCGGTCAAATATGGATTTTGCAGCCATCCGAACGATTGCAGCGAACCTGCAGAAGATCGAAAGCGAGCACATGGATATCCTGCGGTCGCCCTATACCAAGGCACGGGTGCGGATATGGACGATGGCGGAGTTTATCGAAGCACCGATGGAACCCCTGCAGGGCATTCTCGATGAGATCGGACGGACCAAGCTGCGGCGTCTGTCCGAAGCGCCGAAAATGGTTGATCTGGCGGGTTTTGGACAGTTTCTGCAAAATCTCAAGAACCAGGGCATGCATCCCTATCTGATGGGTGATTTCCCGGTTGAGCGTGGCGCGGCGGCCAGCCCCAAAGCGCAGCGCAAGCCTTATCTGGTGCAGTAAATGGCCAAAGGCGGTTTTCAAAGCTTTGTTGTCTTTGCAGAGATGCGCACGGGGTCAAATTTCCTTGAGGCGAACCTGAATGCATTTGACGGGATCACTTGTCATGGTGAGGCCTTCAACCCGCACTTTATGGGTTACCCGCAGAGCGAGCCAATACTGGGTGTTGACCTGAAAACGCGGGATGCCAATCCCAAAGTGCTCCTGTCGGCGATCCGGAGTGATCCAGCCGGGTTGAGCGGGTTTCGCTACTTCCATGACCACGATCCACGTGTCTTTGACCCAATTATTGAGGACCGTAGCTGTGCCAAGGTCATCCTGACCCGCAATCCGGTGGAGAGCTACGTCAGCTGGAAGATCGCGCAGGAAACCGGACAGTGGAAACTGACCGATGTGAAGGCGCAGAAAGTGGCGCAAGCCATGTTCGATGCCAAGGAGTTCACGGCGCATCTGGAAGCCCTCCAAGCTTTTCAAGTGACACTGCTGAACCGGCTGCAGACCAGCGGCCAAACGGGGTTTTACGTAGCCTACGAAGATTTGCAGAGCGTTGAGGTGATGAATGGGCTTGCCCGGTATCTGGGGGTTGAGGCGAAGCTTGAAGGGTTGGACAAGAGCCTGAAGAAGCAGAACCCAAGTCCGATTTCGTCCAAAGTACGCAACTACGATGAGATGCTGGGGGCGCTGTCAAAGCTGGATCGTTTTGACCTCACCCGGACGCCAAACTTTGAACCGCGGCGCGGGCCCAATGTCCCCTCGTTCCTGGCCGCGGCAAAGACGCCCCTGCTTTACATGCCACTCAAGTCCGGGCCGCAGGCGCAGGTCGTGCGCTGGCTTGCCGCATTGGATGGGGTGGAGCGTGCGGATCTGCAGACCAAGATGACACAGAAGGATTTGCGGCGCTGGATGCGGGACAATCCGGGGCACCGCACCTTCACGGTGCTCCGTCATCCGGTGCAGCGCGCGCATGATGCTTTCTGCCGACACATCTTGTCTGCGGGAAAAGGCAGCTATCTCCAGCTGCGCAAAACATTGATGCGGCGGTACAAGATGCCGCTGCCGCCAGACGGACCGGATGCGGGCTATGACAAAACGGCTCACCATGAGGCGTTCACTGCGTTTCTGAAATTCCTGAAGGGCAATTTGGCCGGTCAGACCTCAATCCGAGTAGATGCGGCCTGGTGCAGTCAGGCTCAGGCGATTGCGGGTTTCGGTGAGTTTTGCCTACCGGATCGGATCATCCGTGAGAAAGACCTGGCACAGGAATTGGCGGACCTGGCGGGTGCGGTTGGAAGGGTTGATGTTCCGCCACTTCCTGGGGTTCAGCCGGACCAACCGTTTTCTTTGAATGACATCTATGACGCGCGTATCGAGAAGCTGGCGGCAGATGCCTACCAGCGCGATTACGTCATGTTCGGATTTTCAAGCTGGCAGTGACGTTCAAGCGGCCTGAACAGACTTGTCTTCGGTCAGGATAGCATACAGCGTCGATGCGTCAGGATTGGCGCGCAGTTTGTTGCAGATCGCATTGTCCCGGAGTGTCCGAGACACCAGCGCCAGAGCTTTCAGATGCTCCACACCGGCGTCTTCCGGTGCGAACAGGGCAAATGCGACATCGACAGGCTGCCGATCCACCGATGCGAAATCGATAGGTTTGTCCAGCAGCACAAATGCGCCGACAACCTCATCTATTCCTTCAAGGCGCGCATGGGGCAAAGCGACGCCATGCCCCACACCTGTTGGACCAAGGGATTCGCGTGCCATCAGAGCTTCGACAACACGGGACTCGTCCATGTCATAGGCAACATGCACAAGATCACCGATATCCTGCATCAACCGCTTCTTGCTGGAGGCCGAGGTCAATACTTTGACGGCCTCCGGCTTTAGGAGTTTTGCAAATTCCATACAGCTCGCTCTGTTTGTGCAGGGGCGTGTTCCCTGCAATGATCCCTAGGGGTCGATCCAGCCGATGTTGCCGTCTTCACGGCGGTACACGACATTCAGACCGTCCTTGCTTTCGTTGCGAAACACCAGCACCGGGTCCCCAGACAGTTCCATTTGCATAACAGCTTCGCCGACAGACAAGGTTGCAATCTTCGTCTGCATCTCAGCTATAATCATGGGCTGGAGGGTTTCAGGTTCCTGTGCGTCTGAATCGCTTTCTGAGGCGAGGATATACGAGGACGCGCCGAACAATTCAACAGGTTCTGCCCGTTCCTTGTGATGATCCTTCAACCTGCGCTTGTAACGCCTCAACTGCTTCTCCATCTTTTCATTGCAGGCGTCGAATGCGCTATAAATCTCGTTGTTATGGGCCTTGGCCGATGCGGTTAGACCCGTGGATAAGTGTACGGTCGCTTCGCAGACAAACTCATGTCCTGACTTGGAGAACACAACCTGCGCATCCGTGGGGCGCTGGGCGTACTTTTCGACGGATGCACCCAATTCTTGCTTAACGTGGGTTTGCAGTGCTTCGCCGATGTCAATCTGTTTGCCGCTGATTTGGTACCGCATAGGTTCTCCTTGTTCTTGTCATCTGCATAACCGAAGAGACACCACGGGTGTGGTGTTCGCCGATATGCTAAATGCGGATAAGTGACGCTGTTTCCGGATTGTGCTGATCCACGCCTTGGCGGCAAGGCCAGTGGGAGATCAAGCAGGAACGCGGTGTCGCCATGCTTCTATCAGGCGCGGAATTGCGTGCAGAGTCAATGGTTAGCACTTCACACTACACCAAATTTCGCCGTCAACTCTTTGCGTTTTATTAGGAAATACGAAAATTATCGCCGAGATAGACGCGGCGCACATTTTCATTCTCGACAACGTCTTCAGGCGTGCCTGACATGAGCACTTTGCCCTCATGCAGGATGTAGGCGCGGTCCACAATCTCGAGCGTCTCGCGCACATTATGGTCAGTGATCAACACGCCGATTCCACGGTTCTTCAGGTCAGCGACGAGATGCCGAATGTCACCGACAGAGATCGGGTCAACCCCGGCAAAGGGTTCATCAAGCAACAGATATTTGGGGTCAGCCGCAAGGCATCGTGCAATCTCTACCCGGCGGCGTTCACCGCCAGAAAGCGCCAGCGCGGGGGCGCGGCGCAGGTGTTCGATGGAGAACTCGGAAAGTAGCTCCTCCAGCCGCTCCCGACGCTGGTGGCGGTGCGGAACAGAAATATCAAGAATCGCACTGATGTTGTCCTGGACACTAAGGCCCCGAAAAATGCTCATCTCCTGCGGCAGATAGCCGATCCCAAGCTGTGCGCGGCGGTACATGGGCAAAGTGGTCACGTCCTTGCCGTCGACCGTCACGGTGCCACCTTCCGGCGTGACCAGACCCGCAATGGCGTAGAATGTTGTGGTCTTGCCTGATCCGTTCGGGCCGAGCAAAGCGACGACTTCACCGCGATTCAAATCCATAGAAAAATCACGGATTACGATTTTCTTGCGATAGGATTTTCGCAAATGATCAACGCGCAGCCCGGCAGACCCTTCTGCCACTTTCAGATCGGGGCCAGACATCAGTTTTCGCCACCAGACGGTTGAATGATGGTCTTCACGCGACCGGACATTTGCGCCGTACCGTCGTCAAGCTGCACTGTCATCCGGTCCGCACTTAGCGCGTTTGGCCCCTGATCCAGCAGTACATTTCCGGTCATCACGATAACGCCGTCTTTGATGGAGTAATCCGCGCGATCCGATTCGGCAGCGTCCGGACCAGAGACGAGAGTAACACCCCCCGTCGCTTCCATCCGTTCGATCGCGCTTTGCCCTTCGTCATAGACAACCAGGACCCGGGGAGCGGACAAACGCATTTCTCCCTGACCGATTACAACATTTCCGGTGAAAACGGCGGTTCCTGTTTCCTGATCCACAGCCAGGTTGTCCGACGTCACTTCGACAGGCAGGTCTGTGTCCTGCTGAATGGCGCCAAAGGCCACATTTGTGCCTTGCGCAAACGCCGGTGCTGCAGCGACGGCGAAAAACAGAGGCAATAGCAAATTTCGCAGGTTTTTCACGGGGTCACTCTTCAATTTCCTGCGGCGTATATACCAACTTTACGCCGTTTGTGAAAACCAATTGGGCGGCATTCCCCCCTTTGCCTGCCTGCAAATTCATGGCACCCGCATCCAGTGTTCCAAGCGGCCCATCTCCCTGAACGGGGCCTGGCGATTCGACGTCCAGCGTGGAAAGTTGGGTGATCAATGTGTCGCTGGTCAGCTGGTATCCTGTAGAGGTTGTGATGACCACGTTGCCTTCCAGATCAGCCCTGTTTTCGGCCAGATCAAAGCGGCCTGTATCAGATGTCAGCCGGACTTGGGATCCGCTGACCAAATCAAGAGTGACTTCCACCTCTTCAGCATCATTGGCACCCGTTTGACCGGGGGGACGGGTCAGCTTTTGTGCGGCGAATGACAATTCGTCCCCGTCGGCAGTCACACCTGAATAGACCGGGCCTGTAACCTGTTGGTCCCGCAGGCGGTCCTGAATCTCTTTGTCAGCGAATGGGATGGCCGATTCCGGATCAACTGCGCGGGACAGGAGAAAAAGAGTGGAGAGGATTGCAAGTGCAAGCAGTGGCAGCAGCACCTTCAGCCAGCCAACCAGTTGCGAATAGCGATCGAGCTGCATGGGGCCTAGCCCAGTCCGACGCGTAGACAATCGTGGATGTGCAGCAAGCCTGCGGGAATGTCCGGTGCAGCAGGGTCAATGACAAGCAGGCAAGTGATTTTGCGTGCGTTCATCAGCCCTACGGCCTTTTCGGCCAATGCCGTGGGTTCGATTGTAACGGGATTGCGCGTCATCACGTCGCGTGCTTTCAGCGAAAGCAGCCCTTCCATATGCCGACTGAGGTCACCGTTGGTGATGATCCCCTTCAGGTGTCCCTGGGCGTTGGTCACACCTGTAACCCCAAATCCCTTGCCCGCGATTTCCATCAGGGCCGTCGACATATCAGCGTCTTCCTGCACCATCGGCAAAGCGTCGCCGGTGTGCATCAGATCACCCACAATGCTCAACTGGGCACCCAGTTTGCCACCAGGATGGAAGTTGCGGAAGTTCTCCGCTGTAAAGTCGCGGTTTTCCATCAGCGCGACGGCCAGTGCGTCGCCCATTGCAAGGGTCATGGTGGTGGATGTAGTGGGCACGACGCCGGTGCCGCAGGCTTCGGCCACTTTCGGCAGTAGCAGGATCACATCGGATTGACGCGCCAGCGTGCTGTCCTCGCGGCTGGTCAGGCCGATCAGTGGGATCTGGTAGCGGCGGGAATAGGCGATGAGGTTGCCGAGTTCCGGTGCTTCGCCCGAGTTGGAGATGGCGAGGATCACATCATCGGTGGTGATCATGCCCAGATCACCGTGGCTGGCCTCTGCCGGATGGACGAATTGCGCGGGCGTGCCAGTGCTGGCGAGAGTCGCGGCGATCTTGTTCGCGATGTGGCCGGACTTGCCGATACCTGTAACGATGACCCGCCCGTCGGTCTGGCGCAGCAGATCAATGGCTGCGCGAAATCGGTCATCGAGCGCTGCAGCGAGGGTATTGAGCGCCTCAGCCTCGGCCCGGATCACGCGGACGGCGGTATCGATAAAGGGCGTCGTCATGAGTGGGCGAAAATGTCCGTTTCGGGCCAGCCTTCCAGGTCCAATCGCGCGCGCATGGGCAGAAAATCCCAACAGGCCTGGGCGATTTCCATGCGGCCTTCCCGCTCCAGCATCTCGTTCAGCTTGTCGCGAAGCTGGTGGAGGTAAAGGACATCCGACGCGGCATAGTCCATCTGAGCTTCGCTTAGTTCAGGTGCACCCCAGTCGGAGGATTGCTGTTGCTTCGAGATGTCGATGGCAAGAAGTTCGCTGAGCAGTTTGGCAAGGCCATGCCGATCCGTGTACGTACGTACAAGACGGCTGGCGATCTTGGTGCAGTAGACCGGCGCGGTGGTCGCACCGAAGGTGTTGAGCAGTGCTGCGATGTCAAATCGTCCGAAGTGAAAAAGCTTCAGCACGTCCGGATTTTCCAGCATGCGAACAAGGTTCGGGGCCTCTGTCTGGCCCTTCGCAATCTGCACAAGGTGGGCGTGGCCGTCCCCTCCTGACAATTGCACAACGCAAAGCCTGTCGCGGTGCGGATGCAGACCCATGGTTTCGCAATCGATGGCCACCGTCGGACCCAAGTCAAGGTCGTCCGGCAGATCATTCTGATAGAGATAGTTTGTCATGGCCCCGCTATAACCTGCTTGTGCAGCATGGGAAAGCGCAGGCTTCAGGCGGCGGCGCGGTACTCTTCGATCTCTTTCAGAGCGGGGCGCGGGAAGCGCGCCAGCAGATCGCATACAGCCAGATGACACATGTGCCCCGGCCAATCCTTGCTGACCAAGGGCGCAGGTAACACAGGATGTTTCAGCACCAAACGCCGCCAGTTGTGCACGATCAGGCAACGCAGAATGGCGACGTTAATGGGGTTGAGGGCCTCAGCCTGTGGCAGATCTGCCTTGAGTGCCGTTAGCGTTTTCAGAAGATCGGCATATCCTTGCCGCAGGTCTTCGGGTTCAGCCTGGGCGCGTAGCCAATCCGGCACCTGATCTCCAGCAAAAGACAGCGCATTGTCGGGAATGCTGTTTTCGGACGGGCCGACGTAAACGCGTGGCGCAACAGAGGCGAAGCCGCGAGTCGCCATCTCGCCGTCACGGGCATCTTGTGTCAGCACCAATTGCCATGCGCCGCCTTGCCGGTTTGGATTAGCATAGATGCGTGGGCTCGCGGCAGCACTCTCGTCGCGGCCCTTGGCACTCAGGCTGTGCTGACTGATCCGGCCGGACTTCTCAGACACGATCCACCCGTCATTGCGCAAACGATGCAGGGCAACGCGGGCGGCCTCTGGCTTTACTTGCATACCGGTCATGATGGCGGACAGCACGGGCCCGTCAATCGACTGACCAGCATCCTGCGCCAAATCGCCGAAAAGGCTGATCATCAACGACCAGACCCGCTTGCCGCCCAAGGCGCGCAAAGCCGCAGTTTGAGATGTGAAGCTATCCGTAGGCATTCATTGTCAGCAGTTCATATTCCGCCGCTATTTCATCATTTTGATTGTAGAGTGTCACGTGCCAACGCACTTCTCCATATTCATCGTTGCGCGGTGTCTTGTGTTTGACTGTCAAACGCACACGAATGCTGTCTCCTGCAGCGACTGGGGCCATAAAGCGCAGGTTGTCGAGACCGGTATTGGCAAGGACCGGGCCGGGATCGGGTTGCACGAAAAGACCAGCGGCGAAGCTTAGGAGCAGATAGCCATGTGCGACGCGTCCCGGGAAGAACGGATTTGCGCGAGCCGCTTCTTCGTCCATATGGGCATAGAAGGTGTCGCCGGTGAAATGCGCAAAGGTTTCAATGTCTTCAAGGGTCACTTCGCGACTGGGTGAATTGAAGGTCTCGCCAAGGTCAATTTCGTTGAACGTGCGGGTGAAGGGGTGGGCGCGGTCGCTGATCTCTGTCGCACCGGGGACCCATTGTTTGCCGATCGCAGTGAGGATGCCGGGGCTGCCCTGCACGGCGGTGCGCTGCATGTAATGCATGACGCCGCGGATGCCGCCAAGTTCCTCGCCCCCCCCTGCGCGGCCTGGGCCGCCATGGACCATATGTGGCAGAGGGGAGCCGTGGCCGGTCGCTTCCTTCATCGAGGTGCGATTGTTGAAGTAAAGCCGTCCGTGGAAGGCGGCGCTTCCCAACGTGATGTCGCGGGCGACCTCGCCGTCATTGGTAATGACGGAGGCCACAAGGGATCCTTTGCCCTTGTTCAGGAGATCGATGGCGTGGCCGAGATCCCTGTAGGGCATGATGGTGGAAACGGGGCCGAAGGCTTCGGTGTCGTGGACCCGTTCGGCGCTGTCGGGGTCTGCGCAATGAAACAGCATGGGGGGCACAAACGCCCCTTTGTCTTTGTCGGCCCCTGCAACATCAAACGCGTCCGGATCGCCGAAGACGCGTTCGGCCTCGGCCCCAATCAACGCGGCTTTGTCCAGGACATCGCGTTTCTGGCTTCCGGACACCACGGCACCCATACGGATGCCTTCAAGCCTAGGGTCACCAATGGTTGTTTTGCCAAGACGTTCGCTGACAGCTTCGATAACCGCGTCAACCTGTGCCCGGGGGACCATGATGCGGCGGATGGCAGTGCATTTCTGACCGGCTTTTGCGGTCATCTCACGCTGAACTTCTTTGACGAAGAGATCGAATTCAGGTGTGCCGGGGGTGGCGTCAGGGCCGAGGACCGAGGCGTTGAGGCTGTCCTGCTCTGAGGCGAAGCGAACAGAGTTCTCCATCAGTCTTGGATTGCCGCGCAGCTTAAGCGCTGTATCGGCGGACCCTGTGAAAGCGACAGCATCCTGACAATCGAGGTGGTCGAGCATATCGCCAAGGCCGCCTGAGACCAGTTGCACGGCACCCTCGGGCAAAAGGCCGCTTTCCAGCATCATGCGCACACACGCTTCGGTGACATAGCAGGTCGCCGTGGCGGGTTTCACGATGGCGGGAACGCCCGCCAACAGGGTCGGGGCGAGTTTTTCCAACATGCCCCAGACAGGAAAGTTGAAGGCGTTGATATGGACGGCCACACCCTGCAAGGGGGTGCAGATATGGCGGCCCATGAAATGCCCCTCACGGCCCAGTTGTTCGGGCGCGCCGTCGAGGTAAACATGCGCATCCGGCATTTCGCGTCGCCCTTTGGACGCGAAAACGAGCATTGTGCCGATACCGCCATCCACATCGATCTTGTGATCCGAGAGCGTCGCACCAGTATCGTAGCTCAGATCATAAAGCGCCTGCTTGCGCTCCATCAGGTAAAGCGCCACTGCCTTGAGCATGCGCGCGCGGTCGTGAAAGGTCATTTTGCGCAGCGCCGGGCCGCCGACATTCCGCGCGTAGCCAAGCATCGCCTGCACATCTAGCGCGTCATTGCCCGCCTGGGCGATCACCTCTCCGGTGATGGCGCTGGCGATGTTTCGGGCACCGACACCGGGGGCGATCCATTGACCGGCGGCAAAGCTTTGGACGTCGAGCATGGCGGCTCCTTTTTTGGTAATGCAGTTGTGCCCCGGACCTGATCCGAGGCCTCGTGGCTGGCAATGAGGTCCCGGGTCGGCCCCCGGGACATGTCAGTGTGTGTCGTAGTCGATCACAAGCTTGTCGGTGAGCGGATAGGATTGGCAGGACAACACGTAGCCGCGCTCAACCTCGTAGTCTTCAAGCGCATGATTGGAGATCATTTCGACCTCGCCTTCCAGCACCTTGCACATGCAGGTGGAACAGACCCCAGCCTTGCAGGCAAAAGGCGCGTCCTGACCAGCGTCAAGGGCGGCGTCCAGTACAGACTGGCCCTTCGACATCTCAAAGCTGCGCTGGGCGCCATCAATGATCACCGTAACTTCGGTGCCTTTCTGCCCCTCGCTTCGCTTTGCCATTTCCTGCTTGGCCAACTGGCCCTGTTGGCTTTCGCTGAACAACTCGAACTTGATCTGATCCTTCTCTAACCCGTGCTTTTCAAGGCTTTCGGCAATTGCCAGCATCATCGGTTCAGGCCCGCAGATGAACGCGGTATCTGTGTGGGCGACGTCGATCCAATGTTTGAAAAGCGCATCGCATTTCTCCTGATCCACGCGGCCAGTGAAAAGATCGATGTCCTGACCGCTTTCCAACATGTGGATGATGGTCAGGCGGCCCATATAGTGGTTCTTGAGGTCCTCAAGTTCTTCGCGAAACATGATCGTGTTCACAGCACGGTTGGCATAGACCAGCGTGAACGTCGATTTCGGCTCCCGCTTGAGCACGGTCTTCAGGATGGACAACACGGGCGTAATGCCGGAGCCCCCAGCGAAACCCAGGTAGTTCTTGGCCTTTGCAGGCTCTAGTGCGGTGAAAAACTTGCCCTGCGGTGGCATGACCTCAAGCGTGTCGCCCACTTTGAGTTCCGTGTTGGCAAAGGTCGAAAAGGCACCGCCATCGACACGCTTGATCCCGACCTGCAGTTTGCCGTCATCAAGTCCCGCGCAGATTGAATAGTTTCGGCGGATTTCGGTGCCATTAAAGTCGCGCTTGAAGGTCAGATATTGACCCTGGGTGAAGTCAAACTTCGTCGGGTCATCGGGTTCAAGCGTCAACACGACCGCATCGCGGATTGTGTGGTGAATATCGGTGACTTTGAGGGGATGAAACTGGGCCATGAGATATCAAGCGTGCCGGAAGAGTTTAGAGGTGATGCGCCAGCTGCCGTCAGCGAGGCGCACCAGATGAAAGATGTTCGTGAAGGAAAGGCCGAGCAGGTTGGTCTCTTCGATCACAGCTGTTGCGATGCTGTCATTTTGGTCCAGCGCCGCAATGTCGCCGGTGTAATCGTCGCCGACCTCATTGGCCTCAAGCGCGGCGTAGAATGGCTCTGGTCCGCCCATCAAAAGGTCAGGTCCCAGCCAGCCGCTCATGACTGCCTGCTCGTGAAAGATTTCCTTGAGCAGAGCGGTATCACGGGTACGGGTTCCAGTGATGTAAGCTTCGGCTACGCTGCGCGGGGAAACGGTGGCGTCGGACATCGTGTGGCTCCTCTCAGATACATTTGAAGTAGTCGAAGGGTTCAAGACAGTCATTGCACCGCCACTGGGCCTTGCAGGGCGTTGAGCCAAACTGGCTGACTTTCTCCACTTGGGTCGACTTGCAGTGTGGGCAATGCTGGGGACCACCCGCAGGCTGTGGTGGCGCGATGCCGTACTTCTCAAGCTTTGCGCGACCTTCCGCGGTCAGCCAGTCCGTGGTCCATGCGGGCGTGAGTTGCCTTTTTAGAGACAGGTTTTCAATGCCGCGTTGGCGAAGGTGGGTTTCAATGTCCAGATTGATGATGCTGGTCGCAGGGCACCCGGAGTAGGTGGGGGTGACCGTCACTTCCAGTGTGTCGCCGCGCCATTCAACATCGCGGATGATCCCAAGGTCGGTGAGGGAAATCACAGGTATTTCAGGGTCCGGGATCGTGCCGAGCCATGACCATACTGTCTCTAACGAGGGTTTTTTGCCCACATTCTTAGCGGTGTTGGCAACGCTTTCGCGCACCACGCCTGGGACAGCTGCGGGGGCTGGTCTTACCATGTGGCATCCGGGTAGGCGCGCTGCAGCCATTGCATCTGGGTCAGCATATGTCCCAGGTGTTCGGTATGGCGCGTGCCGGTCTTCCCGCCCTTGTGCGCAAAGTCGTCCTCGGGTTTGACCAAAGTCGCCTCGGCCAATACGGTCTCAAGATTCGCATCATACTCCGCCCGCAAAGAGGCGGGATCAGGTGCAATCCCTTGGCTGACCATCTCGGCATCCACCTCGTCGCCCAAGAACATTTCGCCCACGTAAGGATAGAGCCTATCAAGGGCCTTTTGCATCCTCTGGTGGCTTTCCTCTGTACCGTCGCCAAGACCAACAACTGTGTCCGTAGACCGTTCGAGGTGGTAGGTGACTTCCTTTACCGACTTTTCCGCAATGGCCGCGACCTGTTCATGAGAAGAGGAGGTCAAGGCCTTGAGATACATCAGATGCCAGGCGTCAAAGAGGAATTGGCGCATCATTGTCTGGCCAAAATCGCCATTGGGCTGCTCGGCCAGCAGGACATTGCGAAAGTCCCAGACATCGCGGTGATAGGCGAGCTTGTCAGCGTCACGGCCTTTGCCTTCAACCTCACCGGCAAGGCCAAGCCAAAGCTGTGTCTGGCCAATCAGGTCCAACGCCGTATTTGCAAGTGCAATGTCTTCTTCCAGCACCGGCGCAACGCCACACCATTCAGACACACGATGGCCCAAGACCAAAGTGTTGTCGCCCATACGGCAGCAGAATTCGAACAGCGCGTCGCTCACATCGCCCCCACTTCATCCGGAATGTCAAAGAATGTCGGGTGACGGTAAACCTTGTCGTTGGAGGGCTCATAGAGCGAGCCTTTCTCCTCGGGCGAGGAGGCTGCGATATGCACGGCTTCGACAACCCAGATGCTGACACCTTCATTGCGCCGGGTATAGACGTCACGAGCGTTCTTGATCGCCATTTCAGCGTCAGGCGCATGCAGGCTGCCGACATGACGATGGCTCAGCCCGTGCTGGCCCCGGATGAAAATCTCCCACAGCGGCCATTCCGTCTTGCGGGTCTCGGTGTGAGGGCTCGCCTCACTGTCGTTGTATGGACTTGATTCAGGGCTGCTCATCTTGGCACTCCTTCTGTTCCGGGGCCCAGGAGTTGTCAGAAACTCTTGGAAAACGCCTTTGTAGGCACTGATTACTCGGCTGCGAGCTTGGCCGCACGTTTCTTGGCGGCATGCGCCAACAGACCTTCGCGGACCCAGCGCCCGTCATCCCAGGCCTTGTTGCGCGCTTCCATCCGTTCGGTGTTGCAGGGACCATTCCCCTTCAACACATCGTAAAACTCGGACCAATCAGGCTCTGAGAAATCGTAGTGGCCCGTTTCCTCGTTCCACTTCAGGTGTTCGTCCGGGACGGTCAGGCCAAGGTATTCGGCCTGCGGCACGGTCTGGTCGACGAACTTCTGACGCAGTTCGTCATTGGTGTTCATCTTGATCTTCCAGGACATGGATTGCGTTGAATGCACACTGTCCTTGTCCGAGGGGCCGAACATCATCAGCGAAGGATACCAGAAGCGGTTCAGCGCATCCTGCGCCATCTTGCGCTGGGCATCGGTGCCATTCGCCATCTTCATCATGATGTCGTAGCCCTGCCGCTGATGGAAAGACTCTTCCTTGCAGATGCGGACCATCGCGCGGGCGTAGGGGCCATAAGATGTGCGCTGCAGCGGCACCTGGTTCATGATTGCCGCGCCGTCGACCAGCCAGCCCACAGCACCCATGTCGGCCCAGGTGAGCGTGGGGTAGTTGAAGATCGACGAATACTTCATCTTGCCTGACAGTAAGTCGCGGGTCAGGTCATCGCGGGTGACGCCCAGTGTTTCAGCTGCGCAATAGAGGTAGAGGCCGTGGCCCGCCTCGTCCTGGACTTTGGCCAGCAGGATTGCCTTGCGTTCCAGCGTGGGCGCGCGCGTGATCCAGTTGCCTTCAGGCAGCTGCCCGACGATCTCGGAGTGGGCGTGCTGGCCGATCTGGCGGATCAAGGTCTTGCGGTAGCCTTCGGGCATCCAGTCCTTGGGTTCAATCTTGGTCCCAGCGTCGATCTTTGCCTGAAAGGCGTCAAGCTGTTCGGGGTCTTCCTTGGAGGCTTCGGACTTAATCATCTGCGCGTACATGGTTCAGGTCCTTTCAAGAATGAGGGCAACGCCTTGGCCAACGCCCACACACATGGTGCAAAGGGCATAGCGACCGCCGGTGCGTTTGAGTTGCAAGGCTGCGGTCATGACCAGCCGCGCGCCGGACATGCCAAGCGGGTGGCCGATCGCGATGGCACCACCGTTAGCGTTCACGTGGGGGGCGTCCTCTGGGATGCCAAGGGCGCGGAGGGTGGCGATGCCCTGACTGGCGAAGGCTTCGTTGAGTTCGACTACATCCATCTGCCCTGCGGTGAGGCCTGCGCGGTCCAGCACCTTCTGACAGGCGGGGATCGGGCCAATGCCCATAACGCGAGGCTCTACTCCGGCAGCATTCATCGCCACGACCCGGGCGATGGGCGTCAGGTTGTGGTCCTTCATGGCCTGCTCAGATGCGATGAGCATGGCAGCGGCACCGTCATTCACACCGGAAGCGTTGCCGGCGGTGACCGTGAGGTCCGGGCCATTGATGCCGCGCAGTTTGGCGAGTTTGTCGATTGTTGTATCCGGGCGCGGGTGTTCGTCGCGGTCGACGGTAATCGGATCGCCTTTGCGCTGCGGGATGGTGACAGGCGCAATTTCCTCGGCAAAGAGGCCAGCCTTGTCAGCGGCAGCCCATCTTACCTGTGAGCGAAGCGCGAAGGCGTCCTGATCTTGGCGGCTTACCTCATAGTCTTCGGCGACGTTGTCCGCTGTCTGCGGCATGGAGTCGATGCCGTATTGATCTTTCATCTTCTTGTTTACGAAACGCCAGCCGATGGTGGTGTCATAGATGGCATTGCCGCGCGAAAAGGCAGTTTCCGCCTTGGGCATGACGAAGGGCGCGCGTGTCATGCTCTCCACCCCGCCTGCAATGGCCAGATCAAGGTCACCTGCGCGGATAGCGCGCGCGGCAGAGCCGACAGCGTCCATGCCAGAAGCGCAGAGGCGGTTGATCGTGGCACCAGGCACATCAACCGGAAGCCCAGCCAGCAAAGACGCCATGCGCGCGACGTTGCGATTGTCTTCACCTGCCTGGTTTGCGCAGCCCATCAACACATCGTCCACGCGCGACCAGTCCACATCCGGGTTGCGCGCCATCAAGGCTGCAATTGGTACCGCTGCAAGATCGTCAGCGCGGACAGAGGCCAATGCCCCGCCGTACCGCCCGATAGGTGTTCTCTGCGCATCGCAGATAAATGCTGTCATGAATCGCTCCCTTATTCGATTGAGTACTAAGGGAAGCGGAGAATTGAGACAAGTTAAATGTTACGTTTTCTGGACACCGCGGGAAAATTGGTAACGCTTTGAGCGTGTATCATGCAAGGCGGTCAGCGCAAACACTTGCCAATGCGCGAACGGTATCTGTCCCGCTCATGGCGATTGCTGACCCATGCTTGTTCATGCGGTCAGGTAAGGTGTTGCGTTGTGCGGCCGCATGCCGTGTCTGCGCGGCCCTGACCACCCGTCTGATGTCCGCAACCGTGCTCTGGATCGTGCGACAAACAAAGTGCAACCGCATGATCCGCTCTTCGTCGATAGGAGTGACGCGGGACCGTTCGGTGGCAGATGTGAAAGCGTTACTCAGGTTCTCCAACTGCAGATCGGCGATGGATGAGAAGTATCTGACATCTTCAAAAGCCAATTGGTCTTGCAGCATTGGCGCCGCGTGCGGAACCTTGATCGCCGTGACAATGATCCGGTCATGACCCTCCGGACTGCGCGCATATTGCAGCGTCTTGTCCCAACACATGCGACACTGTTCCTTTGTAAAGAGAAAGGAAAATCGGATCGTCTGGCGTGTGCTGATGCAGCGTCGGTAATGTTCTATCGCTTCTTCGGCAGCCGCAGCCATCTCAATGATGGATCGACCCAACATGTCCGCCTTTGGCAGGCCGGCCAGATCTTCCATGGCACTGTTTAGGCAGGTGATCCGAAACTCCGCGTCCTCATCCTGACGCTCGATGGCGAACATGGGCACGGAAAACTGACCAAGAAGATGCTCAAGCTCAGCGGTGGACAATTTGTTGAACATGGCAATTCCTTCCTGGTTGAAGGAAGCCTAAGAACCAATGGTAAACAAAGTTTTGCTGACTAAGATAAATTTGAACGTTGGTTGCTAACAAGGCGTCAACAGATGTGAACGGACGGGGGACAGCGGCACATGTTTCTAAAGAACGCATGGTATGTGGCAGCATGGGGTCATGAAATTGCCCGCGATCTGAAGCAGGTCAAAGTGCTGGGTGAGAAGATCTGTATGTTCCGCGCTGAGGACGGTGAGGTCATCGCACTGGAGGATGCCTGCCCACACCGAAAGCTGCCGCTGTCAAAGGGTCGGATCAAGGGCGACACTGTCGAATGTGGCTATCACGGGCTCACCTTTGATTGTGCGGGGCGATGTGTCTGGGCACCTGGCGGAGGGCGCATTCCCTCCGCAGCGCGTGTTCGGCCTTACCCCATTGAAGAACGCTATGGTCTGATCTGGATATGGATGGGCAACGCGGCGATTGCCGATCCTGATGACATCATGGAGATCCCGAACTTCGATGATCCGGCTTGGGGGCTGAACACGGGTGCCGCGATGCACTTGAATTGCAACTATCTGTTGATGTGCGACAACCTGCTTGATCCCACTCATGTGGCTTGGGTCCACCAAAGCTCTTTCGCCGCCCCGGAAACCAAAGACACACCGTTGCGGGTGACCAAGACCGAGACAGGCGTGATCGTACATCGCTGGATGATGGATCACGATCCAGCGCCGTTCTACAAAAAGATCGTGGCATTTGACGGCAAGTGCGACCGGTTACAGCACTACGAGGTCCGGTATCCCGGCCATGCGCTGATCCGCGCTGTCTTTACCCCTGCTGGAACCGGTGGGCCGGATGGTCCGCTGCATGACAACACCTTTGTCATGGACAGCTACAACTTCATGACGCCCGTGACAGAGGATGAAACGCGGTACTATTGGTTTCAGCTGCGCAACCTGCGACCAGAGGACGAGGCGCTTTCGCAAATGATGTCAGAAGATGTGCGTGCGGCATTCGAAGAAGATCGCGCGGTGTTGGACGAGGTGCAAATCGGCATGCGTGACAAGACATCACCGCATATTGATTTGAGCATTGACGCAGGGCCCTTACGTTTCCGCCGACAGCTTGAGGCGATGATCGCCGAAGAAGCGATGGTCGATGCCAAGATGAGCCAGTAGCCCTCGACGGAAGCCGGAACAGGAAAGCAGACATGGAACTGAACGCAGACTTCTCCCAGCGGGTGCTGGTCCATTCGGAAAGCATTGATTGGGTGGCATCACCGATGGCGGGCGTAGACCGCCGCATGCTCGACCGCATCGGCGACGAGGTCGCGCGGGCGACAAGCATCGTGCGCTATGCACCGGGTTCGAAGTTTTCGGCGCATACCCACACCGGGGGCGAAGAGTTTATCGTTTTGGAAGGTGTGTTTCAGGACGAACATGGTGATTTTCCTGCAGGCACTTACGTGCGTAATCCGCCGACAACGTCGCATACGCCGGGGTCAGATGCCGGTTGCACCATTTTTGTAAAGCTCTGGCAGTTCGATATGGCGGACCGCAAACAGTTCAGGGTGGACATGAACGATGCTGCCCAAGAGGGGATGGCAGTCCTGCATGAAGATGCACGCGAGACGGTAACTTACCATCGGCTCACAGAAGGTCAGACCCTTTCCCAAAATTTGCCGGGTGGCGGGGAACTGTTGGTCCTGTCCGGTGCTCTGATCGAAGGTGGCGACACGTTGGTCAAAGGCAGTTGGTTGCGGTTGCCTGAGGGGGCAACACTGGACGGGAAAGCCGGTGCCGAAGGTGCCACGGTCTGGATGAAGACAGGTCACTTGCCTTTTGCCCAGCCGCCTGCAGCCTGATGGATACGGACATTCTGGTCATTGGCGGCGGCCTCTCAGGGCTGGCGTTGACCGAAGTACTTCTGGCGGGCGGACAGGATGCCATGCTGGTCGAAGCGCGCCCGCGTTTGGGCGGGCGGATAGAGAGTATTTGTGACGGAAATGCCAGTTATGATCTCGGACCGGCATGGTTCTGGCCGGGTCAGCCCCGGATGGCAGCCCTGGTCGAGCGGTTTGGGCTGACAAAGTTTGACCAGTTTTCCAAAGGGGCGCTGACATTCGAAGATGATCAGGGGCGCGTGCAGCGCGGGCGGGGGTTCTCCTCCATGGAGGGCTCGTATCGGCTACATGGTGGATTTGCGGCACTTGTTGCCGCGTTGGCTGAGCAGATTCCTCGTGCACAAGTAAGACTAGGCTGCGCAGTCAGGTCGTTGAGAAGGCATGGCGGCAAGATCGTCGCGGAGTGCGCTGACGGGACTAACGTGACCGCCCGTCGCGTGGTTCTCGCGCTGCCACCACGGGTGGCCGGCGCCATTGCATTTGACCCCGCTTTGCCCGACGAAACCCTCGCCGCCATGCGCAGCATTCCAACTTGGATGGCGGGCCAGGCCAAAGCCCTGGCTCTTTATGATCGTCCCTTTTGGCGTGAGGCGGGACTGTCGGGTGACGCAATGAGCCATCTTGGTCCTATGGTCGAAATACACGATGCCTCACCGTTGAACGGTGGTCATTTTGCCTTGTTTGGTTTTATTGGTGTGCCGCCTGCTGGTCGGCAGGATGAAGTCGCGCTGAAAGAGGCGGTCGTGGCGCAACTTTGCCGTCTCTTTGGCACTGAAGCCGCGACTCCTCAGAGAGTTTTCCTTCGGGACTGGGCGCAGGAGCCGTATACCGCAACTCTTCAGGATCACGCGCCATTGACGGCGCATCCGACGTATCGTCTGCCGGATGAAATGGCGGGCCTGTGGGATGACAGGCTGATGTTTGCCGGAACAGAGGTCGCCCCCCAATTCGGCGGCTATCTTGAAGGGGCACTGGAAGCGGCGGAGGCAACCTTGGCCCAACTTCTTTCACGGAGCGTCGCATTGCAGGATGCAAAGCCTGCCTGATCAGACGATGACCTCTGCGACGGGGCGTCTGAGGGATTGGGGCAGGGGCGGCGCTTTGCCGAACCGCACAATCAAATCGGGCCGCGCGTCGGGCATGCCAATCCAACTTGCAAACTCGGGTCGGATGCTGGGCACCTCAATGGGCTGATTGATGTGCGCATTGCGGATGCCCAAGGCCGTGGCCTGAAGCGCGAAGCGTTCAAAGCTCCGGCCGACCTTCATCCATCCTTCTGGTCCTGGTGTGTCCGCGACAAAGACCGCTACACCAGCTGACGACCTGATCTGGTCACGATACTTGTCGTTCTCCGTTTCCTTTTTGAACACTGCATTGAAGAGCCTCTTACCCATCCAGTCCGGCAACACGGGATTGCCCGAACACGCGCTAAAGAGGCCGTCGCCTCTTGCCAATGCAGCGTCAGGACTGAAGCGTATCCATTCACGCAACTCTTCCACGAAGGCAGGGTTGTCGATCTGAGCGCTGTTGCCAGCAATGACAAACTCCAGAATGTGTTCGCGTTGAGAAGGTTCGGTGAAAAAGAGAACTTCAACCCCGGCTTCCTCCGCCGCGCGCTTCAGAAGTGCGAGTTCTTCGGCAGATATCGGTTGGCCATCATAGATCGAACGTGTCGACTGCCGATGGGGTATCGCGTCATAGAGCGTGGCGGCACTGGCGGTACCGGGAGCCAACTGAATGGTCAAACCCGGGTCGTTCTCTTCCGGCATTGCCACTTCCACGCTGCGGCCGTGAGCTTGTGCGGCAATGACCAGATTTTCGGCAGCACAACCCAGACTGATGAAAAGATGGTGATCGTCTGGATCGACAATCTCTGTGCGGCGCGTGAAGTCAGGCAGGACGGATACGGTGTTGTCCGCGACCCCGAAACGCCAAGGTTGCGTGTTGTGTGAATTTGCCGCGAGGGTTGCCATCCGAATGAAGTCGGCCAGTTCCGGATCGGCCTCCAGCAACCTGCGTTGGGCGTCAACGGCTTCATTGTATTCCCGCATGTTTGGCCACAGGCCATAGCCAACGGCACCGAGGGCGGCGATGGCAATACCGGAGGTAACCAGCGTTCGGCGTGAGATCATGGCGAATTCTCCTTGGTGTGTTGGTAAAAAAGCAGAGTTCTGTCGCGTGTTAACGCGTCTTTGGGGTAGCGAAGCGCAGATCCGTCACCGTGGCTTTGAAGAAGGGAAAGTAGTCATCGGTGCCAAAGTGGTTGCCCGCTTCAACACTGGTCGGCACGCGAAAACCATCAAAGCTCTGGAAATCTGACATGACGCCGCCGAAAGGCTGTAGTCGGTAAGTTTGGTCGGCGTTCACATTGCTCCACCGGGGAAAGACAACTTCCGTAGGGCGGCCATCCTCGGCGACGGTGACGTCAACTGATTGTTCCAACGCACCCTTTCGCATGGTCACACGGGCGACGTCTTTGCTGACGGCCTCCCAGGATACTTGCGGGCTGGGCAGTACGGCTGCCGGTGTCCAGAAGAGCGCCTCTGCGACGAACCGGCCAAAGGCGGATCGGACATGGTCTGTCGTTCCACCGACGTGCGCGATTGGGATCAGGCCTGCCAACCAGACGCGGGTCCATCGCGTGCTGTCGGTCACGGCGATCTGCATGTATGGTGGGCCTCCGGTCATGGCCCAAATGGAACCCTCCGGTGCGGCAAGGATTTGGGTGGCTTGCATGTCAGAGTATGTGTGGTCGTCTTTTGTGCCTTGGCTGATCTGACCTTTCATTTTGATTGTTGCGACAGTGTAGAGCGGTGTGCCCTCGGCAATGGTGAACTTGAAAAATCGCTGGGCTGGTTCCGGCAGACCGCTGATCATGGCGTGATCAAATCGCGGGGGGTTTTCAGGTTGCAGGGCCCGCAGCGCCTTCATTTCTGTGCGATCGGCGCGCTTATCAAGCTGCCGCCATATCAAGAGCGTCAGCACCAGCAGCAGTGCCAGGATCACGAACGAAATGATGACGACGCGCATGGCTGCGTTCCCAAAATCCCCAGTCAGCGCAAAACATAGCCACCGCGACGCGCGCGGCGTTGATCAAGGTCAAGGTCGAATGCAGCCGCTATGAACGGTTAGCTGGCAATCTGCGCGGAATCGCGAAAACCATCCCGAATAAGCTTGAGCAGTTGTTCGGTGTAATTGTGCTGAATGTAGCCCCGCGCCGTGATCAGGCCGATGCCGCGGCGCGCCTTTGGATCTGTGATCGGCACGGGACGGAAGCCGTGTTTATCACCCATGACGAGCGCGATTGAGGGCAGGATCGCAATGCCCAGACCGCATGCCGCAAGACTTAGACTGGAATGCGCACTTTGCAGTTCGCAGCGGATGTTCAGCGTAAGGCCCTGCTCTTTGAGCAGATTGTCGAGCACGGTCCGCAGTGCAGTCTTTCTGTCGAGCATTAGGACCGGGAAGGAGCAGAGTTCTGCCAGGGACATTCCGGTTTGACCGTGGTCAAACTCCGGGGGAATGCAAGCGAAGATCGGATCGTCGAATAGCGGTTCGAACGCCACATCGTTTTGGCTGGGCGGTTCCGGACCGAAATAGAATTCCACATCCTGTCGCTCGATCATTTCCAGCGCAGCGGCAGGAGCGGCCTCGCGCAGTTGAAGGATACTTTCAGGAAATTTACGCCGGTAGCTGGAAAGGATTTCACCCAGGCGGTTTGAGGCGAGCGTGGGCGCGCAGGCCATCGTCACCTTGCCTTTGCGCTTGGTGACCTGATCAGAGAGCCGTTCCAACCCTTCGGTGATTTTCTTCATCCCTTGCGAGGTCTCGAAATAGAGCGCGCGACCATCTGCGGTCAGCGACACTTTTTGAGGTGTGCGGTTGAACAGGCGCATGCCGATCTGGTTTTCCAAATCGCGGATTTGCATGCTGATCGCAGAGGGCGTTCGGTTGGATGCTGCCGCAGCCTGCCTAAAACTTTCATGTTCCGCCACAAGGATGAAGGCCTGCAGGAGTTTGAGATTCACATCAGCCATACGGTTCCCCGCAGGTGGTTTTTGGCCAATTGAAGTGGTGCGATTGCGTTAAGGTAATCTGATTTCATCTGGCCCTATCATTCAGTAAATCTGAACTTCTGTCCAGAAAAACCGATTTCTCGGGATTGGGCACATGGTCTATCACTGGGATGTCCGGGAGTGGGGAGTTTTAGGGCATCAATGCGGAAACACTGCGAAGACAAACCGCAGGAGGCGGGACGGCCTGTGTCCACAATGGCGGCTGGTCCAGAAACCGACGTGACTCGGCATGTTTTTGCCCGACAGGGAAATCCCTGCCAGACGCTTGCAAATTCAGTCACCAAAGCCCTAAGTTCTTCAATGGCATCAACGAATGCCGTCCTTGGCCCTGTGAAGGCGATCGTATTGCCGCATGGGGGCGGCGACATATCAAGGGAACGCTTTGAGGCGTGGGTGGCAGAGGAGGCCGCTTAAACGTCTGACTTGCGAAACCGGACAACGATATACCTCGCTGGGTTTGGTCCAGCGCAGCGGGGGCAATAATACGGCCAATGAACTGTCTATGGGAGGAAACTCAATGATTAAGAAATATCTCGGTGCCGCGGCCATCGCGGCAACAATGGGGGCGGGTGGCGTGCACGCGCAGGAAGTTCTGGAAATGACTTCTTCGTTCCCGAAGAACCTGCCGATCCTCGGCACAACGTCAGTCGACTTTGTGAACCGCATCAACTCGATCTCCGGTGAAGTGAATTTTGAGCACTTCGATCCTGGCAAGCTGGTGCCGACGCTCGAAGCGCTGGATGCTGTGTCCAACGGCTCTGTCGATTCTGCTTTTGCAACCTCAGGCTACTGGCAAGGTAAAATACCCTCGGCATCCCTTTTTGCGGCTGTGCCTTTCGGCCCTGAAGCGGGTGAATTCCTTGGCTGGATCCTCTATGATGACGGTGCCACGCTCTGGCAGGAAATGTATGATCAGGCGGGCTACGACGTCAAAGTTCTGCCCTGTGGTGTGATCGCGCCAGAAACCTCCGGCTGGTTCAAGAACGAGATCAACTCGGTTGCCGACCTTGAAGGTCTGAACATGCGTTTCTTTGGCCTTGGCGCGGAAGTGATGCAGCGTCTGGGTGTGTCCACATCGCTGCTGGCGGCGGGTGATATCTTCCCCGCGCTGGAACGTGGTGCGATTGACGCGACTGAATTCTCCATGCCGATCATCGACGCAAGGTTGGGGTTCCACAAGATTGCCAAGTACAACTACTTCCCCGGTTGGCACCAGCCGTCCACGATCTTTGAACTGCTGGTCAACATCGACGTCTGGGAAGACATGTCCGAACTGGCACAGGCACAGATCGAAACCGCGTGCCTTGCCAACGTGACCACATCGCTGGCCGAAGGCGAAGCGGTGAACTTTGCTGCGATGGTTGAGAACCAGGAAAAGAACGGCGTGACCATCAAGCAGTGGCCCGCCGAGATGCTGGACCAGTTCGAATCCGCGTGGAACGAAGTGGCGGCCGAACTGGCCGCTGAGGACGCGCACTTCAAAAAGACCTGGGACGACCTGCAGGAATACCGCGCGGGCTACAAAACCTGGGTGCAGAACATCTATCTGCCACGCGACCGCTGATCGTGTGAGATAAGACCTGAACGGCATCCGGTTTCCCGGGTGCCGTTCGCTATGGGCGAGGCAGGGGGCAAAGCATGAGCATCAAGGACATTCCAAACGTTGAAGAAGTCCTGGCGATCACCGATCCCGGAGAAGTGGGCCGAGAACATCATGGTCGGATAGACAGGCTGATGATCAATGTGGGCAACGTTGTGGCCTGGGCCTTTCCAATTCTGATGATTGCCATTGTAGCGCAGGTGTTTCTGCGTGGGGCTGGCCATAATCAGGCTTGGCTCGACGATGCGCAGTGGTGGATCTACGGCTTTGCGATGCTGACTGGGTTCGGCTATGCGATCACAACCAACAGCCATGTTCGAGTAGATATCCTGCACCAGAACTTCTCTGACGCAAAACAGGCGCGGATTGAGGTCTTGGCCATTGGCTGGCTGCTGCTGCCTTTCATCGCGCTGATGTGCGACGTGCTGATCCACTATGCCTGGGCTTCGGTTGTCGCCGGAGAAGGCTCATCCAGTCCGAACGGTCTGCACAACGTCTGGATACTCAAGCTGACGCTGCCCGTTCTGTTTCTGCTCAGTGGCCTTGCGGCCTGGGCAGTTTTCAAGCGCAATCTGGCCAAAATCAGCAGAACGACATGGGACAAGCAATTGCTCTGGGCTTTCCCCACTGTCGTGTTCGTTGGCTGGCGGATTATTCACTACGCGGCCTATTGGGTGATCTATCTGACCAATTCCGAGGTTAATCCCCGCCGGATCACGCGTGAGCCTTTCTTTGACTACGCTCTCACCATTTCGCTTCTTGGTGTCATCGTCCTGATCGTCCTTCTGACGGTTCTCAACCGCCGGAAAGAGACCTGACCCCATGCAACTGCTATCTTTGATTTCCTTCATGACCCTGAACCAGTGGGCTGTCCTGCTGATGTTTCTGGTGTTCATCTGGATGCTGTTCCGCGGCATCCCCGTGGCCTTTGCGCTGGTGGGTGTGTCGCTGGTGTTCATCATTCTGGCGGAGTTCCTGTTGGACCCCTTCGCTGATCAGATTAACGAATATATAGAGTATGATGATACGCGCATTGCGTACCGCAAGCTTTTTGCCAATGCCGGCCGCTTCTTTGGCGGGACAATCCAGAACCCGGTTCTGGTGGCATTGCCGATGTTCATCTTCATGGGCCTCATGCTGGACCAGTCCGGTGTTGCGCAGCGGATGATGCGGTCCATGCAGGTGCTCTTTGGTGCGCTGCGGGGCGGGCTCGCGCTGTCGGTCATGCTGATCGGGATCATTCTGGCGGCCTCGACCGGCGTTATCGGCGCATCGGTTGTGTTGCTGGGTGTGATGGGTCTGCCCACAATGATGAAGCAGGATTATTCCAAAAACATCGCCACCGGCACCATTGCTGCCTCAGGGACGCTAGGTATCCTGATCCCGCCATCGATCATGCTGGTGATCATGTCGGATCAATTGGCGATCTCGCTGGGTGATCTGTTTATGGGGGCGCTGTTTCCGGGGCTACTGCTTGGTGGTCTCTACATCACGTTCATCATCATCTACGGCCTGATCCGCCCATCTGCGATGCCTCTGCCAGCGGATCGTGAGCCTGTGACGATGAAGATCGTCATGGACGTGATCTTGTCCGTGGTGCCGCCGATGCTGTTGATCCTGCTGGTCCTGGGCTCCATCTTCTTTGGCTTTGCGACACCGACCGAGGCTTCCGGTCTGGGTGCTGCGGGTGCAATGCTGCTGGCGATCTTCAACCGCAAGCTCAACATGACTGTTTTCAAGGACGTCATGCGGCAGACGTTGAACACGGCTGGCTATATCGTCGGTATCTTCATCACGGCGAATTTCTTTGCCTATGTGCTGCGGCTTTACGGGGGCGATGAGATTATCGAGAACATGATCGTGGGGTCATTCGAAAGCCCCTACATGGTTATCGCCTTCATCCTGTTCATCATCTTCCTGCTGGGTTTCCTGTTGGACTGGATCGAGATCACGCTGATCATCATGCCCCTGATGCTGCCGGTTGTGGTTGGGCTGAACATCCCGATCGACGGCTACGGCGTGATCGACAATCCATCCGTTGTCTGGTTCGCGATCCTGGTTGCGGTTACCTTACAGACCTCGTTCCTGACGCCACCTGTTGGCTTTGCGCTTTTCTATCTCAAGGGCGTCTGTCCGCCCGAGGTCAGTCTTGGCCACATCTACCGTGGTGTCATTCCTTTTGTCCTCCTGCAGCTTCTGGGGCTTTTCATCGTGTTCGAGATACCGCAGCTTGTGACTTGGCTGCCTGCGGTGGCCTACGGGAACTAGAGCAAGGAATTCGGATATGGCCGTCACACCGCTGGGGCTTGATCCCTCAATGTGTTTCATCGGTGGCGCGTGGGTGCCGCCGGAGAACCGCGAGGGGATAGCGCTGCGCAATCCGTCTGATGGCACGACCCTGTGCGAGATTGCCAGGGGCGGTTCGGTGGACATCGACCGTGCCGTTGAAGCGGCGCAGCGTGCGCTGGACGGCACTTGGGGCAAGCTGGCGAATTTCGAACGCGGCCGCATTCTGCAGAGGATCGGTGCGCTGGTGTTGGAGAACACCGATGAGCTGGCTCGCCTTGAGGCACTCGACGTGGGAAAGCCTTTGACGCAGGCGCGGAACGATGTGATCGCGCTGGCCCGCTACATGGAATTCTACGCGGGCGCCGTCGACAAGATACACGGCGCGACCATCCCCTATCTCGAGGGCTATACTGTCTACACCTTGCGCGAGCCGCACGGAGTGACAGGCCATATTATTCCCTGGAACTATCCAATGCAGATCATTGGGCGCTCTGTCGGTGCGGCATTGGCGATGGGAAACGCCTGCGTCTTGAAACCGGCGGAAGAGGCTTGCCTGACAGCTTTGGCGTTCGTGGAACTGGCGCATCGCGCAGGGCTGCCGGAAGGTGCTCTGAACGTCGTGCCGGGGCTCGGCAGCGAAGCAGGGGCCGCGCTGACGGCGCACCCGGGGGTGCATCACATCTCGTTCACTGGGTCGGTGGGCGTGGGCAAAATGATTCAGGCGGCGGCGGCAGAACACGTCGTGCCGGTGACGCTGGAACTTGGCGGAAAGTCTCCGCAACTGGTCTTTGAAGATGCCGATGTTGAGGCGGCGCTGCCCTTTCTGACCAATGCGGGCATACAGAATGCGGGGCAGACCTGCTCTGCGTCCTCGCGCATCCTGGTGCACCGTACGCGTTATAGCGAGGTGCTGTCGGGCATGGCCCGGCGATATGAAGCGCTGAGGGCAGGGCCTGCACTGGATGATCTTGATGTAGGGCCTCTGGTCTCAGCGCGGCAAAGGGAGATTGTAGAAGGGTTTGTGGCCAAAGGTGCCGACCTTGAAATTGCCGCGCAGGGCGAAATTGTTGCTGACGCGCCTGCCGGTGGAGCCTACGTGGCGCCAACGCTCTTCGCCAATGTCGCGTCTGATCACACGCTTGCGCAGGATGAGATTTTCGGCCCGGTACAGGTGGTGATCCCCTTTGAAGATGAGGAAGAGGCGGTGCGCATCGCCAATGGCACCGCCTATGGTCTGGTCGCCTCGGTCTGGTCGCGGGACGGTGCCCGGCAGATGCGATTGGCCAAACGCCTGCGTGCGGGACAGGTGTTCTTGAACAACTATGGCGCCGGTGGCGGTGTGGAGCTGCCCTTTGGTGGCACAGGGTTGTCCGGCCATGGTCGCGAGAAGGGTTTTGAGGCGCTCTATGGCTTCTCGACGCTCAAGACCGTTGCAGCGCTACATGGATAGGAGTGGATCATGAGACTGGACGGAAAATCGGCGATCGTGACAGGTGGCGCATCCGGCTTTGGTGCGGGGATCACGCGCAAGTTCGTGGCCGAAGGCGCGCGGGTCTTGATCGCGGACCTGAATATCGAGTTGGCAAATGAACTGGCGGATGAGCTGGGGGATGCCGTTTCGACCATCAAGACCAATGTGGCAGATGGGACTGACGTTCAGACGATGACCGATCAGGCGGTTTCGATCTTTGGACAAATTGACATTTTGGTGAACAACGCGGGCACCACCCATTGGCCCGCCGCGATGGAAGAGGTGACGGAAGAAGACTTTGACAAGGTGCTCGCTGTGAACGCCAAATCCGTCTTCCTGACTGCTCGCAGCATCGTTCCATTGATGAAGGCGCAGAAGTCCGGAGCGATCCTGAACATCTCGTCAACCGCCGCGATCAGCCCGCGACCGCGTCTGAGCTGGTACAATGCATCAAAGGGCTGGTTGAACACCGCGACGAAGGGCATGGCGATTGAGCTTGCGCCGGAAGGTGTGCGTGTGAACGCTTTGAATCCAGTCGCGGGGGACACTCCCCTGCTCAAGATGTTCATGGGCGAAGACACGCCGGAAATGCGTGCGAAATTCCTGTCAACCATCCCGATTGGGCGGTTCTCGACGCCGGAGGATATGGGCAATGCGGCCTGCTACCTGTGCTCGGACGAGGCCAGCATGATTACCGGCGTTTGTATGGAAGTCGACGGGGGTCGCTGCATCTGAGCGGTGTTATGTGATGAAATGCTGACTCCATCAGCATAAACCGTTATCAATGATCAGACATTCCCCTTATGGATGGGACAAGATGTTCAACCCCACCGCGGTCGTCGCAGCGAGCTTCGGAGACCATATTGCTGAGACGTACCTGCAGTACTTCTCGGGGCGCAAAGCGGAATACGCGGCGTTTTTGAACGGTTGCGCGCGGATGATGCTGGAGCGTTTGGGCAATTCCGACGCGCTTTATCACAACGCCGAACACACGATGATGGTGACGTTGGTCGGGCAGCAGATCATCCGGGGTCAGCTGGTCACTCGCGCTGTTACACCGGAGGATTGGCTGCACTTCATTGTTGCATTGCTGGTGCATGACATCGGCTATTCTCGCGATATCTGTTCCGGTGACACCGACACCGAGGTGGTCATCAATGCGGACGGGGGCCGTATTTGCCCTCCGCGCGGCGCCTCTGACGGGTTTTTGGCACCCTACCATATCGAGCGCGGCAAGATTTACGCGCGTGAGCGGTTTGGGCAGTCGAGCATGATTGATGAGGAGCGGATTGCAGCGGCGATTGAATTTACGCGTTTCCCCGTGCCCGATGATCCTGCATTTCAGTGCACCGAAAGTGAGCCCGCGCTTGTTCGGGCAGCGGATCTGATTGGCCAGATGGCCGACCCTTTCTATCACCGGAAAATCGGTGGGCTTTTTCATGAATTCTCTGAAACCGGATTTGCGGAAAAGCTGGGATATGAGACACCCATGGACCTGATGGAGCAGTTTCCAAGCTTCTTCTGGCAGCAAGTGCAGCCGCTGATTGGCCCGGCACTGCGCCACTTGGAGCAGACCATGGAGGGCAAGCAGTGGGTGGCGCAGCTTTACAACCACGTGTTTCAGGTGGATCACCGCGCCAGTTGTTTGGGGCCGTTTCCGGGGCCTGCAAAAGATTAGGGTCAGCTGGTTGCCGGCTGCGTATCATCCACCGCAAAACTGAGAGTTGCGAAAGCTCCCAAGGCAGCAAACTCGCCGCCGGTCCCCGTCAGCTGCACTGTATTCTCGCCTGTTGCGG
>CAYUSM010000011.1:0-7944 GCA_964447345.1 uncultured Sulfitobacter sp.
GGGCGATACCGATGCGCTCTGGCTGACATGTCATTTCAGGGGGGAACCCGTTGGCTTCTGCTACACAATGCCTGAGGCACTGGCTGAAGGGACATGGAACATGCTTGCTTTGGCGGTTCATCCGGACCTGCAAGGCCGGGGGCTGGGCGCTGCCCTTGTCACCGCTGCTGAGGGTAACCTGAGGGAGCGCGGTCAGCGCCTGATAATTGTGGATACATCCGGCACGGCCGACTTCGCGCTCACCCGCAAATTCTACGCGCAGAATGGGTACGAAGAGGAAGCCCGCATCCGAGACTTCTGGGCCTCGGGCGATGACAAAGTGACCTTTCGAAAGGCCTTGACCTAAACACTGAGTCCCTCCGCCCCTTGGCGGCGGAGGGCACAATTCGGGCCACTGGCACTTGGGCCCGGGATCGTGTGGGCGAGATGACACATCAAGGAAGGATCAGGGCGAGGGCTGAGCCAAGTCCTTCCTACGCCAATGCCACGCCATATGCGTGGCGATGATCACCCCAGCCGCCACCAGACCGACCCACATCACCGGCGTTGTCTTCCACAAGATCAGGACGGCGGTCAGCAAGCGTAGCATCATCTCCGCTCCGCCAATTGGTCCCGTGTCATAGCGGGCAAGTGCAGATGCTACGAGGTACAGAACCAGTATCAGTCGGGCGCAGAGCCAACCAAGGGCGACCCAATCCACTTGCGCGGAATATCCTTCGATCAGGGCTCGTCGGCCGGTTTCATCAGTGACGGTAATGGCTTCCTCTATCAGCAGCAGCTCCGGATACCAGGCAAAGATGAAGGGAATGGTGAACATCACAATGCCAACCCTGACAGCAGCAAGGCTGGTGCGCATGGGTTCGGTCTGGGTGATAGATGCAGCGGCAAAGGCCGCAATGGCGACAGGTGGTGTGATCGCCGAGGCGACGGCAAAGTAAAAAACAAACATGTTTGCCGTAAAGAAGCTCACGCCCAGATTGGCCAAAAGTGGTCCCAGCAGAAGCGCCACATTCACATAAGCAGGCACCGTCGGCATCCCCATGCCCAGAACGATGGCACATAGCATCGCGCAGAGCAGAGCAAGCATCAGATAAACACCACCGACGATATGGATCTCCCACCCTGCGATCCGCAGGACCTGCGCCGTCTCCAGCCACGCCGTTACCGAACGCGTCAACTCACCCGTCAGGCCGCTTTCATTGAGGAAAGCCGAGATGATGGAGACGGCAAATAGCAGCAGGAACAACCGGGAGATCAGCACACCGCCTTCCCCCAGTGAGACCAGAACTTTTGACGGTTTCGCCCGCGTTTCGGGGTCGAGAAACAGCAAGGGCAGGAGGACAATCACAGCCCACCAACCGGCAGAGACCGCGTCGCCTGTCGCATTCACGATGGTCTGCGTCACGGCCTCGGGCAGCAGACCCGCCAGAGCGCTTTCACCAAATGCGTCCTTGTTACCAAGCAGCAGGAACAGGATGGTCAGGATCGGCAGGAAGATGATGATCAGGTTCAGCCAGTCCTGTCGCGCCATCACCAGATCATCGGGGATGATCCGCATGGCCTGTACCTTTTCCCGCCGTGCCTGAAACATCACCGCAAGAAAGATCGATAGGAAGAACGCAATGGCCGGGATGAAGGCGGCAGTGATCACCTTGGTGTAGGGCACTGCCGTCAAAGCGACGAGGACAAAGGCGGCAACCCCCATGACCGGCGGCATGATCTGCCCACCTGACGAAGCGGCAGCCTCGACCCCTCCGGCAAACTGTGGCGAAAACCCGTTGCGCCGCATCATCGGGATCGTCAGCCGCCCGGTCGACAGCACATTCGTCACCGGCCCACCAGTGATTGTGCCGAACATAGCCGAAGACACGATGGCCGCGTGCGCGGGCCCGCCGCGCAGGTTCCGCGTCAATCGCACCGCCAGTTTGATCAGTGACGTGCCCCCCGCCGAGGTGCCAAAGAGCGCGCCAAGAACGACATAGGGAAAGACCTGATTCACAATGATATCCATGAACCGGCCCATAAACCCGTCCGGAGTAATAAAGACATTGGTGGCTTTCTGGATAGCCGCAGCCAGCGGGTCGCCTCCATCGGCTCCCAGTTTCGTCAGCAGGAAGTTGTTTTCGCTCAGCCCGAACACCCAGATCAGCGCTGTCGTGACCGTGTAGAGCACCACAACACTCGCCACTGCGACAAGCGGGAAGCCCCAGACACGGATGTTGTAGAGGAAGAACAGTACGATGATAGTGAAGAGGAGCGGGATGATCCAGACCCCGAACCGCGCCTGACAGGCAGGGACTTCCGCCTCCAGCGTCAGGCCGGGGATGACACCGGCAGAACGCTCCATGGCTTCTTCGATCAACCGCGCACGCTCGCCCGTGATTTGGTCAATCAGGCAGATGGAGTCGATTTCCACCAGAAAGCCAACCGCGCCAAGAACGGCTGCGAGGACCAATCCGAAGTCGAGGCACGCACCAAGCCAGGCAAGATGCGGTCGGTCCTGTTGCCATGCGCGATAGACGCTCGCGTCGAGCGCCACGATCACCATCATCAGGACAAAAAGCGGAGGATAAAGATATTCAGGGGGAAACCCCGACACCCGGAAGAAGCGCATCCCCGTCACTTCCCGCGCCCAATCCTGCAGTCCTGGTACTTCCGGCATGGTGTTGACCATCCCGACGATGACAAGGACCAGCGCCAGCATCAGGGCGATGCGCCGACCCATGGGGAATGCGCGATCCATCTGGGGTCTCACTTTTCTGGCCGGGTCCAAGAACCCCAATCCGTGTGAGGGTCGGTGGCCCGACCCTCATGAACAGGTATCAGGGGCGCACGCAGTCGGCGACTGTGTGGCCCGCGTCTTCATAGGCGCGCACGGCACCCGGATGCATCTTCATCTGCACGGCACCACAGACACCCTGGCTGACCCCGTCAATGTCCCCAAAGCTCAGGAACAGATAGGGGCCGCGTGGTGAGCCGGTCTCGAACCGTTCTTGTCCCGCCAGAAACGCACTGGTGATCTGATAGGCCAGTTCATCATCCATCGTCGCAGGCACGATTTGGGCAAAGGCCGTCGCAAAGCTGTCAAAGGTATCGTCATCGGTCACGATTGTGATGTCGTTGCCCGCATAGGCCGCCCGGTATTCCTCAACCGGCACGGAATAGGGCGCATGGCCGGGTGCATTGGTGATCTGCTGACCCAACTCGCTGTTCAGAAGCTCTGACGGCATGTCATAAATCGTGGTTGCGCCTGCTGCCGCGATAGCAATCTGACGCCCGGATGGCAGGCCTTCCGGTATGGTCCAGCCGTCCGCACCACCTCCGGTGATGGCCGATACCGTGTCGGGCCAGGGGGTCTGAATACCTTCATATCCTTCGCCGTCCTTCAGACCCGCCAACAGTTGGATCGCTGCCCGTCCCGATGTCAGGGCAGCACCTCGGGGGGGACCGTTCCAGATCCGCATGCCGTCCAGCTTGGTGATATCCGTGACTGCACCGCTGTCGTAATGCCCAAAGATCTGAGCCGATGCGGCCGTGAAGAACAATGCGCGCAGGTTGCCTGCCATCTCCGCACCCTTCTCCTCGCCGATACCGGAATAGGGTCCGATGCCGCGCGACAGCAAGAACGGCAGGATCAACGGGGCAGGGGCCATATCAAGCTGACCTTCGGCAACCGCTTGCACAGAGTTGGTCAGCGTTGCCCCTTCTGTGATCTGCAAAGTGGCCACGCCCGCGGATTCAAGAACCCCGGCCAGTGTCGTGTCGATGTAGTGAGGCGTGGAACCGGGTGACGTCGTTTCCGCTGTCAATGTGGTTTGCGCGAAAGATACGGCTGGCAGCACGGCCATCACCGCACCTGCGATAGATGCTTTGAACATAGTTTCCTCCCTAATGCCGCGCGATGGACACAGCATATGCTTCGGTTGATCGAAGACAGTCGGAAGGCTGGCAAAATTTATGTGACTTGTCACGTAAATTCTTGTGCTGTTGAATGGTCATGCGGAGGGCAGAATGAACCATTCTTCAAAAACCAGGGCAGAGCGGGTTGCAGCGCGCAAGATCAGCCAGGACGCAAACCTGTTCAGCCGTCTGCCTGCGGCGGCAGTCGCATCGCGTGGTCAGGCACAGCGGCTGCTTCTGTCCTCGGCGCGGCTCTCCATTATCGAATGGCGTATATTGTGGGATCTCGTTGAAGCGGGTCCTTTGAGCATTCAGGATATGGCATCCATCCAGCGCACGGACCACTCCTTGATCAGCCGTGCCCTGCCGTCAATGCGTGAGAAAGGCTACATCAAAACCGCTCGCAACGCCGAAGACAAACGTCAATCCGTGGTTGAACTGACGGAAACCGGTCTGCATGCGTTTCAGAAAGCCGCACCGGTGATGAAACGCCGTCGGGAAGGGTTGGCGGATGCATTCTCCAAGTCAGAGCTGGAGACACTGCTTGCGCTGCTCAGCCGCTTCGAGACGTTTCTGGACACGCATGTCGATGCTGAACCGGCAGTTGCGCAAGCTCAATAGCCAAACACGTATTTGACTTCGAACGAGGGACGTCGGGGACTACCAACTCCTAACTCCTGGGGACTCCCTCAGGAAGCCAGTCGATCCAAAGTGGCCCTGAAAAACTGAAAGAGCGCACCCGTATCACGCGTGATCTCCTCAGCGAGTGTGGTTCCCGCCGGTATCTGGCTCAGCTCTGCACATACCGCCTGCCACTCGGACGCACCGCTCGGAAGCGTAAAGTAGGTGTCTGCAGTGCGTACAATCGGGTCATCGGACTGAAGCCATCTCTTGCGGAGCACCTGAGTACCCATCCGCGATCCAGCCAAGATGTACCGGCCCGCAAGCGGATGGAAGGGTGACAGATCAACCGGCGCACCAACTTCTGGCACCTCTCCCAAAGCGGTCAGATCATTTCGTATCGCCTGCACCATGCGATCCAATCCGCTGGCGTCCATATGCCGGGCCATGGCGGCAAAGCAGGCTTCGTGGACTTTCAGAAACGTGATGAAATCGGACCTGCTCACCAAATCAAGCTTGGAGATCAGATGATCCAGTTCATCATGGGCGCCTTCTGTTTCCTGTCGCAGGACCCAGCGGAAATCGCGTTGCTCTGTCGGGGCTATTGCAGCAGCGCTTCGATGCATCGCGACAACGTACCCCCATCGATTGGCTTGGTGAGGATTGGCACATCACTCAGCGCGTCGGGCAACTCAATGGCCGACCCATAGCCCGTGACAAAGACAAACGGTGTTCCAGTCTCTCTGAGTTTTTCAGCAATGCCAAAAGACACGGTCCCCCGCAGGTTCATGTCCAGCACGGCGAAATCAAACTCCGCATTGGTGGCGTGTTTCATCCCGGTCTCAAAAGTGGAGGCCGTCTCCACACTCGTGGTGCCCAACCGGGTAAGGGTCTCAACCATATCCATGGCAAGGACCACGTTGTCTTCCACCAAAAGCGCTTTCTTGCCATGCGCAGCCTTCTCAACCACGGCGACGCTGCCAACCAGCTTGACCTCCGTGTCTCCCTCTAGATCGACAAGGTTTTCCGCAGGAATGCTGAACGAAAACGTGACGCCTGCGGGATCAAACTTCAGTTCGGAAGCGCCATCAAATTCGTACACAATGGCTTTTTCGATCAGTGATCTACCGAAGCCATGCCGCGAAGGTTCCTTGACCACAGGGCCGCCCAATTCGCGCCAGGTGACACTCAGTTTCTCGTCGTCAACTTTCCATTGAACCTTCACAAGGCCCTCCGGCGTCGACAAAGCACCATACTTGACGGCGTTCGAGACAACCTCGTGCAACACCAGCGCAATGATCGGTGCAACGTCGGGCCGAAGGCCGACAACAGGTCCGGTCAAAAGGACTTGAGAGCTGTCATTAACCATGTAGGGCCCGAGTTCCGTCTGCACGATCCCGCGCAAAGACACGCCTTTCATGGTGTTCGACACCGCCAGATCGTGCGCCGCGGCAAGTGCTGCGATCCGCTGCTCTAACGCCAAAGCATAGCTTTCAAGAGAGGCCGCCGAATTCTTGGCCTGCCGCGACAGCGACCGGATCAGCGCGAGGATGTTTTTCACCCGGTGATTCAATTCCGCGATCATCAGGTCCTGTTGCCGCTTGTGCGTGACAAGGTCCTGATGGCGCATGAGTTGCACCCGTTCACCCTTGGCCGCGATCTGGGTCAGCAGGATTTGCAACTCGCGCGCCGCTGCAAGTTCTGACGCGCTCCAGGCGGTGCAATAACCTCTTTGTTGTTCTACGTAAGCGTCAAAACTGCCACGCGGGGAAATCCGTGGACCCAGTGGTCCAGTATCCATTTCCTTCTCAGGCTTGCCTGCCCAATTCAGGCTGCGGATTTTCTCATCCCGGAAAAACAGAAGCTGCATGGGGTAGGCCGCAGTGGCCCGGACCAGCAATACCCCCGCGCTATCGCCCAAATCTTCTGAGCCAATCAGTTCATGCTTGCTCAAATTGTCGATCGGAAGAATGACGTCCTCTTGCGTATTGTCGTATTTCCCTACCGCTGCGATGGCTTCATGGCTGGGCGTGGTGCCAAACGTGAGGGTCTTGCCCTCGTAAGTCACTGCCAGCCCGTCACAATCGATCACGTCCCGCAAGATCGGCGCGAGGCTGTTGAAGGAATGCAGGAAGTCCGTGTTGGCGTCCGTGTCTGCCAGAATACGCTCGCGTGCCTCGGACGCTTTGTTGCGCCTCTGGGCGTCACTGACATCCATCCGCTGCTTGATCAACAGCGACACCATTTGCCCAAAAAGCTCTGCCGCGATGCGAACATCCGACCCGATCACACGCGGCGACAGGTGATGGCAGGAGAACATGCCCCACAACCTGCCATCCACCACCAGACCGATGGTCAAAGTGGCTGCAACGCCCATGTTCGCCAGATACTCAACATGAATGGGAGAAATCCCTCGAAGGTGCGACAGCGACATATCCAACGGGGGCAGCTGGTGGTCGTAGGCCAAAACAGGGACGGGCTCCTGCCGAACGTCAGCCAGCATGCGCAGCGGGTTCTTGACCTGCAAGGCACGCGCTTGCGTCGGTACATCCCACGCGGGGTACCGCAGGCCCAAGAAGCTGTCTGCCCCGTTGCTGCGGACCTCCGCGACAACCTCGCCATCTCCGTTTTGCTCGTATTGGTAGGCCATCACGCGATCATATCCCGTGAGTTCCTTTAGCCCGACCACGCAGGCATTCAGCATTTGCTTGATAGATGCCCTCGCGCTGGCCGCAGCAAGGTACTTGCGCATCTCATCGACAGGTGCATTGCGGCTTCTGGATGGCGCTGGCTCGAACGGTTCGAATTCGACCACAACCTGCCTGTTGGGATTTACGTGCAGGTAGATTTCGAAGGCACCGAAGGGAAGCTCGTACATCCCCAGCCGTTCACGTTGGGTATATGCGGTCGACATGCTTGCCAGGTTGCGCAGATCATGAACGACGTTTGAGCCCAGCAACTCTGTAAATCTGGTCCCAAGCAAGTTGCTCGGTTCAACGCCGAAATACTCTGAGACATTGGCGCTGCAGTACTCGATCTTTGACAAATCGCCAGGTCCAGCGAGCATAGCGCCAAACGGCTGGACGCTCCCCGGTGTGTGAATTGGCTCAAGATCGCATGTGTCAAGAGTGAGAGATTTGTCAGTCTGATTGTGTAAGCCGTCCATACTCGTACCTTGACGCAAAACTATACCCAGACCCTAGCCGGATCACGGACGCGGTCAATCAACGTTGACGTAAAAATCGGGATTTGATTGGCAAGTATAACGTGCTGCGGCGCTGTTGCCGCTTCTGCTGACGTAGCGGAAACTAGCCACGGTTGCATCAAGAAAAGCGCATTCCCAGTTTACGTTGATTGATGCGCAGACTTGTTAAAACGGGACCGGTACCGACACCCCGCAGAAAGCGCCTTCTTAGAAAAAGC
>CAYUSM010000011.1:8044-20766 GCA_964447345.1 uncultured Sulfitobacter sp.
TGTTAAAACGGGACCGGTACCGACACCCCGCAGAAAGCGCCTTCTTAGAAAAAGCAGTTGATCCTCGTTTGATGGAGGCTGTTAACTTGCCTTGTCATGACGCACGACGAAGAAAAAGCACTGGACACACTTCGCCAAGGCGGTGGGATGCTGTACCCGTTGCACAACGGGTATGGAGAAATGGGTGTCCTGCTCGATACCATACCCATGGATGCATGGCGCAGCGATGAATCCGTTTTGGGAGGGTTGGTCCTTTACCTTCTGAAACAGGGGCAGACCGGGCGGGCAAAGTCATATCTGCGCGCCCGAAACCTTGAATTCAAGAAGACCTATCAATTCGAGGTGCTGGAACTCCTGCTGGCCCTGCACCTTGGTGAGAAGGTCAGTGAACGCAAGCTGACGGATTGGCGGCGGCTTGAGCGTAAACTGCCGCTCGCCGACCCGTTGCTGCTGGGGCTATACTACAACGCGATGATGGCGATGTTCGTCCGGATCGGCCGTCTTGAGGACGCGCGTGTTGCAGGTCAGCAGGCCATTTCGTGCTACCGCGAAGCGAGACATGTCTATCTGGAGCATTTCATCCATATTCATCTGGCGGACATGGACGTGTTGGAAGGTCGCTTTGGCCGCGCGCTGCGGGCTCTAAGAGCCGCTGAACGTTGCCTGGGCCAATCAGGACAGGCCTATGGCAATGAAGTGGAGGTGATCGAAGTCATTCGTCTCGCTGTCGCCTATGAGCGAGGTGAGTTTGAAAAGGTATGCGCCCGCGCGGCTGACCTGCGCACCAGTCTGCTAAATGGCGATAGCTGGTCAGAGCTGTTTTTCCAGCTTGCCCGCATCTCGATCCTGAGCACCTACTTCACCGCGGGCGCGCAGGCCGCGCTGCGGGAGTTGGAGGTCTTTCAGGCCGACTACGTCCGGCGGCACGCAGGGCGCGCGACCACCATCGAGGTTCTTGCTGCAATGGTCTGGTGGTTGGAGTGGAACCCCAACGAAGCGGAGCAGGCTTTGGATTCCCTAAGCAGTGTTGAGATGCACAGCGCACTTGGAGAAACTCTCCTCGCCGAGCTTCAGGTCTCCATGCACCAAAAAGACGCCCAGCCTATCGAGTCTCCACGCGCTCACATTGTGGCCGATCTGCAGGCAGCACAGGGCAGCCGCGGCAAGGCACGCACATCAGCTTTGGAAGCCGCAATCAAACGCGCGTTCAAAGAGGGCCATGTCGCCCCGTTTCTTGAGCATCGGGACGCTTTCCTGGGTGTAACTGGCCAGGTCAAATCGGCACGGGGGTTACGCGGGAACAGGCATCTTCTACGGATGGTCAACCAAATCACCAAGCGCGTAGACCAAAGCTATGTCATCCCGGAGCCGCTTCGACGCATCGGCTTCAGCCGACGCCAATACCGCGTCACTGCCGCGTTGCAATCCGGTGCAACCAACAAGCAGGTTGCCCGCCAATTGGGCACAAGCGAGGCGACGGTGAAGTATCATCTGACCTCTCTCTACCGTCTGGTCGGCGTAGCAAAAAGATCAGAACTAATTGATTTTATGATTGATATTGAAGCTTCTCCGATTCCTTAGACCTTTAATGAAAATATTCGACCTCTTTTGACTCCCCGTATCTCGCAATTCTGGCCAAGCTGGATGCAGGGGGTAGCTGCCGGATGTTCTCGTACCTGCTTCGCCGGGCACTAACGCTGCTTTTTGTCCTGTTGGGACTGGCGATCTTGATCTTTGTTATTGCGCGTATCGTGCCAGGAGATCCCGCGCGGATCGCACTCGGCCCGCTTGCCACGGCTGAGCAGGTGGCGGAGCTGCGCGAGGAGATGGGGCTTGATGCCTCGTTTCCCGTTCAGCTCTGGTCCTATCTGTCCGGTCTGGCGCAGGGCGATCTGGGCAAGTCGCTTCTGACGTCGCGCCCCGTGATGGATGACATCCTTGCGGCACTGCCCGCAACCTTCGAACTTGTGCTCTTCACCATCATTCTTCAGATCGCGATTTCCATTCCCCTGGGCGTGATCGCTGCCATCTATCGCAACAGCTGGGTCGACAATGTGCTGCGCGTGGTCTCACTCATCGGTGTGGTTACACCAGGGTTCGTCCTGGCGATCATCCTGCAATTGGTGGCGGCCCACTATCTTGGTTTTCTGCCTGTAACAGGGCGCCTCGACGGCAGCATAGACTTTACCGCTGATATCACCGGCTTGCTCCTGATCGACGGCACTCTCAAAGGGCGCCCGGACGTTGTGCTGGATGCCATGAGACACCTCTTTCTGCCGGCGATTGCATTGGCCGCTGCCGGGATCGGGCAGGTCATGCGGATTACACGCACCGCAATGATCGAAGTTGCCAGCCGCGATTTCGTGGAAGCCAGCCGCGCCTATGGCATTCCGGAACGTGTCGTGCGCTTCCGCTATATGTTGCGCGTCGCCTCCGTTGCCCCGCTCACCATCCTCGGCCTTGAGTTTGCATCCCTCATCGGCAACGCCTTTATTGTCGAGTTTGTATTCTCCTGGCCTGGCATCGCCAGCTACGGCGTACGCACCATCCTGCAAAAGGATCTGAACGCGGTGATCGGTGTTGTATTGGTCTCGGGCGTATTCTTCGTCGTGGCGAACCTGACAATCGATCTGATCCTCGGCCTTCTCGACCCTCGCCACCGGCTCAATGCGAGGCGCGATTCATGAGCGTGCTCGACGATCCTGATGCGCCCGTTCGAGGTCTTTCATCGCGACAGATGGCATTTTACCGTTTTCGGCGAAATCCGCTCGCCATGATCGGTGCCTTCATCGTGTTAAGCGTCGTGCTCGCTGCGATTTTCGCTCCATGGCTCGCTCCATCACCAGAAAGTGCGGGGTCTTTCGTCGATTTCCGAAACCGGCACGCGCCACCCAGCTGGGATCATCCCATGGGAACGGACAACGTTGGGCGTGACGTCTTCAGCCGGGTAATTTTTGGGTATCGCGTGTCTCTCGGCCTTGTCGTCGGTGTGCTGAGCGTGGCTGTCCCTTTCGGTGTCGTGCTTGGGCTTATGGCAGGCTACTTCGGCGGCTGGACGGAAACCATCATCATGCGGTTTACGGACATCATGCTGGCCTTGCCGCCCCTGGCGATGGCGCTTGCCATCACGGCAGTGCTGTCCCCCAACCTGATCAACGCCATGATTGCAATCACGCTGCTGTGGTGGACCTGGCACACACGGCTGATCTACCGGATCGTCAAGGGTCAGATGAACGAGGACTACGTCGAGGCTGCCCGCGTCGCCGGTGCCAGCCACACGCACATCCTGTTTCGTGAACTCCTGCCCAACTGCTTCTCTGCGGTCGCTGTCAAAATCTCTCTTGATGCGGGTTTCGTGATCCTCTTTGGGGCGTCATTGTCCTTCCTTGGTCTTGGTATCCAACCGCCCACACCGGACCTTGGCACGATGGTCGCCACAGGATCGGAATACATGCCCGAGATGTGGTGGCAGGCGGTGATGCCGGGCCTTGCGATCCTATACGCCATTCTTGGTTTCAACCTGCTGGGCGATGGTCTGCGCGACATGCTGGATGTGGAGCTATGAAGCGCTTGCTGGACATCAGGGACCTGACCATCGGCTTCACCGCCTACGGCCAAACCCGGCGGGTCTTGCACAACGTCAACATGCACGTGGACGAGGGCGAGCGCGTATCGCTTATCGGTCAGTCGGGTTCAGGGAAAACGGTGACGATGCGTACCATCATAGGCACGCTGCCCATGCCGCCGGGGCGGGTCGAAAACGGCAGCATCCACTATGATGGCCAATCGCTGCTTGATCTGGGCAGGCGCGACAGGAACCGCCTGAAAGGGACAGGCATCTCAATCATCCTTCAGGACCCCATGCTCAGCTTCAATCCGGTTCTGACCATTGGGCGGCAGATGGATGATATCGTCCGTTACGCAGATGTTCGTCTGGGCCGCGTGCGCAGCAAGGCAGACCGTCGCGCGCATCTTGTCGAAACGCTGCGCAAGGTGCGGCTTGAGGACGGTCAACGTGTACTCGAAAGCTATCCAATGATGTTGTCGGGCGGGATGCGCCAGCGTGTGCTCATTGGTATGGCGCTCCTGAACAAGCCCAAGTTGCTGATTGCCGATGAGCCCGGCACGGCGCTGGATGTGACCACGCAGGACGAAATCCTGGCACTTCTCAACACGCTGGTCGCAGAAGAGGGCCTGTCCCTGTTGCTGATCACCCACAACCTTGGCGTGGTGCGCCAAATGGCTGACCGCGTCTATGTGATGGAGCGCGGCCATATCGTTGAGACCGGGACGCGTGATGAGATTTTCGATGATCCACAACACGCTTACACCCGCAAGCTCATGGCCGCCGTGCCGCCGCTCTATGGCAGCAAGGTCAAGACGGTCCAACACGAGGGCACAAAACCCACGATCGAGGTGAAGGGCGTCACCAAAGACTTTGAGACGCGCGGCGGTTGGCTGAACCGCGTCACCGGACAGTTCCGGGCCGTCAATGACGTCTCTTTCACGGTCGAGCAGGGGGATATCTTTGGCATCGCCGGGGAAAGTGGATCTGGCAAGACGACGATGGCGAAGATGATCCTTGGCCTCACACAGCCCAGTCAGGGAGAGATAACAATAGACGGTCGCCCCGTGCGCGATTTCGCGGGCACGCAGGATTTCCGCAAGCTTATCCAGATTGTCTATCAAAACCCTGGATCCTCCCTGAACCCGCGCCGATCCATCGCGGACCAATTGGCCGTACCGCTGAAGTTCACCGGCCACGATACCGCACAAATCAAAAGCCGGATAGGCGAGCTGCTTGAACTGGTCGATCTGCCTTCAAGCTACGCCAACATGTACCCGCACGAACTGTCCGGCGGACAGAAGCAGCGCGTGGCCATCGCTCGTGCGCTGTCGGTCAGCCCGCGAATACTGGTTCTGGACGAACCCACTTCAGCGCTTGATGTGTTGGTGCAATCGACGGTGATCGATCTTCTGCACCGGCTCCGGCGCGAGTTTGATCTGACCTATGTGTTCATCAGCCATGACCTGAGCCTGATGCGGAATTTCTGCAATCGTGTGGCGGTCATGCTGCGTGGTGAGGTGGTCGAGACCGGCCCCGTGGCCGACATCTTTGACAACCCCAAACATGCCTATACCCGCGCACTCCTTTCCGCGATCCCCGTGATTTCGGCTGAGGAAGAGGCGCGCAAACCCAAAGTGAACAAAGAAGAACGGGACAGGGTGCTGGCCACCACAACCGTATTGGAGGAGTGACAGATGTTTCGAATAGGTGTTGATGTGGGCGGTACCAATACCGACGCGGTGGTCATGGAGGGCGACAAGATCCTGTCCGGGGTCAAATCGCCCACTACAGAAGACGTGATGAGCGGTGTCGTGGACGCGGTCGAGCGCGCGTTGGCCGAAGCAGGAGCCGACAAGGGCAAGGTCACCGGCGTAATGATCGGCACTACGCATTTCACCAACGCCGTGGTGGAGCGTAAGCATCTGGCCCGGACCGCTGCTGTGCGCCTGTGCCTTCCAGCCGCGCAATGCCTGCCGCCGATGGTCGATTGGCCGGAAGACATTCGGGACGCTGTTGGCAATCGCTTTTGGATGGCCAAGGGGGGAAACGAATTTGACGGTCGTGAAATCTCCTCGCTTGATCTGGAAGAACTGGACGCCATCGCCGCCGAGATCGCGAAGGAGGGGATTGATACCATAGCAATCACGTCCGTCTTTTCGCCGGTCAGCGATGAAATGGAGCGCAAGGCCATGGCGCAACTCTCCAAGAGCCTGCCCGACGCTGACTTCACGCTGTCCAGCGAAATTGGACGCCTTGGCATCCTCGAACGCGAAAACGCGGCAATCATGAATGCATCCCTGCGGGCCCTCTCTGAACGCACCGTAGACGCCTTTGGCCGTGCCCTTCAAAAAGTCGGGCTGACCTGTCCCTACTACATCACCCAGAACGACGGCACATTGATGAGCCGCGAGTTTGTGCAGTCCTATCCCGTTCTGACCTTCGCGTCTGGTCCCACAAACTCGATGCGGGGCGCGGCTTTCCTCTCTGGCAAAACAGATGCCATTGTCGTGGACGTTGGGGGCACCACAACTGATGTCGGTGCCTTGGTCAAAGGCTTCCCTCGCCCCGCCAGCACCACTGTCGACGTCGGCGGTGTGCGCACCAACTTCCGCATGCCCGATGTTTTTGCCATTGGCCTTGGTGGAGGCACCATTGTTGAAGGCAGTGGCGACGATTTGAAGGTCGGACCGCAATCCGTGGGGTACAAGCTGACCACTGACGCGCTGATCTTTGGCGGCAGCACACTCACCACCTCGGACGTCGCGGTGGCGCTTGGACTGGCCGAATTCGGGGACAAATCGGCGATTGCCGATCTCCAGGATGATCATCTCCAAGCTGTCCGTGCGCGCATCAACGAGATGCTCACCAACGCGGTTGAGCGCATGCGCGTCTCTCCCGATCCCATCCCGGTTCTGGCCGTCGGCGGCGGCTCTGTGTTGGTCCCGGACAAGGTCGGTGACCTGCCAGTCATCCGCCCTGAACATTTCTCCGTGGCGAATGCCGTCGGTGCCGCCATCGGCCAGATATCTGGGGAAGTCGACCGCATTTTCTCTCTGGAAGGGCTGACCCGTGAAGAGGCGCTTGGCGCTGCACGCAAGGAAGCCACGGACAAGGCAATCGCCGCGGGTGCCAAACCCGAAAGCATCGAGCTTTTGGATCAGGAGGACGTTCCGCTGGCCTACCTGCCTGGGAATGCCACGCGCATCCGGCTTAAAGTTGTGGGTGAGATGAATGGCTGAGCCTTTGCGAGAAGTCACAGATGCCGATCTTGACGCCATCGAAATTGGCGCGGCGATCCTTGGAACGGGCGGGGGCGGCAACCCCTACATTGGCAAACTGCGCTGTCGAGAGCAGCTGAAGATGGGGCGCAAGATACCTGTCATCCCGCTGGCGGAGCTGCCTGACGAGGCGCTTGTTGTCTCCCTCGGCGGTATTGGTGCGCCTGTCGTTGGCGTTGAAAAGATTGAAGAAGGGGAGGAATGTCTGCGCGCCCTCCGTGCGATTGAAAAGGAACTGGGCGTCAAGGTCGACGCATTGATTTCAGCCGAGATTGGCGGGGCCAACTCAATGGAACCGATGCTGACCGCCGCACAAGCCGGGCTGCCGGTTGTGGACGGAGACGGCATGGGCCGCGCCTTTCCCGAAATGCAGATGTGCACCTGGTCGATCTATGGGCACCGCGAGGCTCCGGGGGCCATGGCGGATGAGAAGGGCAACATCGTCGTTATCCGCGATACGCCCGACGACGTGTGGCTGGAACGGATCGCGCGCGCCGTCGTGGTTTCCATGGGCGCAGCAGCGGGGCTCGCAACCCAGCCCATGCGCGGCGAGTTTGTCAAACGCGCCGCCGTGCCCAATACCATCACGCAAGCACTGAACCTTGGGCGTGCCGTGCTGAAAGCGCATGAGACGAACGCTGATCCGGTACAAACCGTGATTGACCAAGAACGTGGTAGGCTCTTGATGACCGCTAAGATCGTGGACCTGCAGCGCCACCTGAAGGGCGGATTTGCGGTGGGTCACATGACCCTTGAGGGCTTTGGCGACTTCGACGGCGATAAGGGACGCATTGATCTGCAAAACGAATTTCTGGTGTTTCGTCGCAATGAAACCGTTGAGGTTTGCACACCCGATTTGATCGTTGTTCTGGACAGCGACACCGGGCTGCCGATCACCACCGAAATGCTGCGCTATGGCCAGCGCATTGCGGTGCTTGGTCTGCCAGCACACCCGCTGATGCGGACCGAGCAGGCTCTGGAGGTCGTGGGCCCTGCGGCCTTTGGATACCCCGAGATCACCTTCACACCGATGGAGGACACATAATGGACAAGATCACCACGATCACCCGCGCCGACATGGCGGACGTGGCACTGGGCGGCGCTTTCCTTGGAACCGGTGGCGGCGGCGATCCCTACATTGGGCGGCTGATGGCAGAGCAGGCGATTGATGCCAACGGCCCTGTGCGGGTGCTGGACGTCGAAGATCTTGATGACGACGCGCTGATCGTGCCGGTCGCGATGATGGGCGCACCAACGGTGATGCTGGAAAAACTGCCGCGCGGGGATGAGGCGCTGAATGCGCTTCGTTCTCTTGAGGCAGTGCTGGGCCGCAAAGCAGATGCGATTTTCTGCATTGAGGCTGGCGGGCTGAATTCCACGATCCCAATTGCCGTTGCGGCTGCTGCCAAGTTGCCCATCGTCGACGGCGACGGCATGGGTCGCGCTTTCCCGGAGTTGCAGATGGTGTCGATGACCATGTTCGACATCCACGCCTGCCCGATGGCGATGGCGGATGAGAAAGGCAATGCGATGGTTCTGAACACCGTCGACAATCTGTCCACTGAAAAATTCGCCCGCGTCATCACGGTTGAGATGGGCGGGGCAGGCCTCATCGCGCTTTACCCGATGACCGGGGCCGAGGCGAAACGCGCGATCCTGCGGGACTCGCTTTCGCTGATCACCAACATCGGTCGGATCATCGGTCTGGAACAGGCCGCAAACCGCAACCCTGCCGACAGGCTTGCCAAAGACCTCAACGGCATGCGCCTCTTTGAAGGACGTGTCACGGATGTAGACCGCCGCACTGAAGGCGGCTTTGCGCGGGGCAAGGCCACATTCGAGGGCTTGGATGGCTATCAGGGCCAGACCATGAAGCTGAGCTTTCAGAATGAGTTTCTGCTGGCTGAAGCCGGGGACGGCACGCCCCTTGCGATCACCCCTGACCTGATCTGCCTGCTTGATCTGGAGACTGGCCAGCCCATTACAACCGAGACAATGGCCTATGGATACCGGGTGATCGTCTTTGGCCTACCCTGTGATCCGAAATGGCGGTCACAGCACGGGCTCGAACTCGTCGGGCCAGGCTACTTTGGCTACGACCTGACCTACCAACCTATTGAAGAACTGAACAAATAATCCAACAGAACGGAGGGAAGACCCATGAAGACCATCAGATCAATAACACTCGGCGCAACCGCGGCTGCAGCCCTATTGCTGGGCGCCGGTGTGGCATCGGCAGAAAACGTTGTCACTGTGAACGCCGTGCAAATCTTTGGCACCATCGATCCTGCAAAGATCAACGACTACACCGAATACATGGCTGGGGTGAACCTCTATGAGGCACTCACGACCCTGGACGGCTCGGGCGCCATCCAACCGCTTTTGGCAGAAAGCTGGACGGCGTCCGAGGACGGTCTGACATGGACGTTTACCCTCAAGGAAGGTGCGACCTTCCAGGATGGATCGACCATTGAAGCCAAAGATGTCGTCTGGTCCGTGAACCGCTTGCTGTCGATCAATGAAGGGCCTGCCTATCTGTTTGAAGGTGTCCTCAGCGAAGGCTCAGTGACTGAGGTGGACGCCCGCACCGTGCAGTTCCAGCTTGAGAAAACCTACGCACCCTTCCTCACAACCACACCAATCCTCTTCGTCGTGAATTCCGATCTGGCATCCGAGAACGCTACAGATGAGGACCCTTGGGCGCAGGACTACATCGCGAACACCTCCATCGGAGCGGGGGCATTCATGCTTGACAGTTGGGAGCGTGGCGCAGGCATGACGATCAAGGCCTACGACGGCTATCATCTGGGTTGGAGCGATGACAGCATCGACGAGGTCCGCTTTGTCGTCACCAACGAAGAGGCAACCGTCAAGGCACTTGCAGCATCAGGCGAGTTGTCAATGTCATCCGACGGTCAGGCGCAGGAGACCTATGACAGCATCGGCGCACTCGAAGACTACCGGATCGAGGAATACCCGACAGCGACCAATTTCTACTTCAAGCTCAACAACAGCCGCGCGCCGACGGATGACATCAACATCCGCAAGGCAATCGCCTATGCGACCGATTATGACACCATCCGGGAATTGATCCTACCCGGCGAGCCGCTGACCGGACCGATGCCGCCCATCTTTGCAGATGCATATCCCGATGACATCGAACCGCCGGTTTTTGATCTGGAAAGGGCCCGCGAATACGTCGAAGCTTCCAAATACGCAGGCCAAGGCCCGATTGATATCGAGATCATGTATGTCGCGGGTCTGGCCTTCGAAGAAGAGATCGGCCTTTTGATGAAGTCCATCATGGACACCATTGGCTTCAACACGATCCTGAAACCCGAGCCATGGAACCGTATGACCGAACTGGCCGCCGATGTGGAGACGACGCCGGCAATCAACCAGGTCTTTTATGGTGCGACTTATCCTTCACCGGACACCTATTTCTTCACCCAATACCACAGCAGGGCTGCAGGGACCTGGGCCTCAATGGAATGGGTCATGCAAGACGAAGTAGATGCTATGATTGATGAAGCTCGGGCCACGGCAGATGTGGCGCGTCAAAACGAAATCTATCAGGCGCTGCAACGCAAACTGGTTGAGGATCAGGTTGGCGTGTTTCTTCTGACCCAGCGCAGCAAGCAGGCTTTCCACAATTGTTTGCAGGGCTTCACCTGGGTGCCGATGCAAAGTTTCGAGTTCAACTTCCACACTATGAAGTGGGTTTGCGACTGACCTTTCAGAGATAGGCGAGGCACCTGATGTGCGTGCCTCGCCACCGCAAAGGCTCCTGTCACGTGTCGCACGGCTGTGCGGGTTGCCGGGATGGCATCCAGATTGCCAGCGCAAGTCCGAACAGAATGAGCGCGGCAGCCAAAAGCTGGATCGCATCAAAGGCCTCGCCAAGGAACAGAGCGGAGGCTGCCATCCCAAAGACCGGCACAAGCAATGAGAAAGGCGCGATACGACCCGCGCCATAGCGAGCAATCAGCATAGCCCAGCCACCAAACCCGAATATCGTGGCAGCATAGGCAAGATAAAGCACCGCACCGATGCGAGGCATATCCAACGTGGCCCATGCCCGCAGATTGGCATCCACGCCTTCCAGCGTGAGTGAGAGGACGATCAGCGGCAATGGCGGTACAAGACTGATCCAGACCATCAAGGACAACATGTCAACCTGGCTTGCGCGTTTCATAAAGATATTCGAAACGCCCCATGACATGGCCGCCCCAATGACCAACGCTAGCCCCAAGAACGTGCCGTCAACGCCTGACGCCCAGGCAAGCATGGCGATGCCGAGAAAGGCCACAAAAATACCGGTGAGTTGGCGTTGCGTGATCGTTTCCCCCAGAAAGCCCACGGCGAATGCCGCGGTAAAGAAGACCTGAGATTGCAGAACAAGCGAGGCGATGCCGGGGCTCAAACCTGCGTCAATGCCTATGAAAAGCAGCGCAAAACTGAAGATGCCCAGCATGATGGCGATGCCCAAAAATGTGCCAAGCGGCATCTGGGGGCGTCGAACAAAAATCACCAGTGGGAAAGCTGCGAAGATAAAGCGCACTGCAGAAAGCATCAGCGGGGGGATGCCATCCACGCCAACGCGGATGACCACAAAGTTCAGACCCCAAACGGCCGAGATTGCGACAGCCAAACCAAAGTCGCGCGGTCCAATTGGTTTCATGACGTGTCTCCTGAAAGAGCGACTTGGCCATCACCCCTAGCGGCCACCTGCGCAGCGGCATGCGGGATAGCCTTTGTTGAGGTTCTACGGTGGCTCGGCCTGACACCTGCGTCCAACCAAGCCGGGTCTAGGCCGCGCCCTTACATTTGGTGGCGCAGAACATAGTCACGAACGACGATCGGCAGGCCGTCGCGAGTGGTGTGGGCGGCAGACCTATTATACCACCCTATGTCTCTCTTCATGTGATCAGAGAGTTCCCGAACATCCGGATGACATCCGGGCGCGATCTGAGGGGAGAAGCGAAAACGTCTCACGCGGGATTGGATCAATCTCAGAACTCTTTTCATATGGGCCTCGCAAGAAAAACTGATCATGCACCAGCGCCTGATCCCTGCCACTGACATGGCTGCAAGCCGTCAGCAGAACAAATTGATTGAACGGCAGGCCCATTAAGATAGTTTATGGCTATGGTAAGAGACCTGCCCCCGTTACCGGCCATTCGCGCCTTTGATGCTGCCGCGCGTCACGGATCGTTTACGGCTGCGGCGGACGAGCTGGGCATGACCCAGGCCGCCGTGAGCTATCAGATAAAGATCCTGGAAGAGAGGGTAGGGGCCCCGCTGTTTGAACGCTATGCGCGCGGGGTCGCGCTGACCGAGGTGGGCGGAAAGCTGTCGCAGCGAACGTCTGCCGCGCTCGACATTCTGGCGGACGCATATAGCGACGCGAAGGGCGCAAATGCTGGCCTTCTGTCGATCAGCGTTATCCCGACCTTCGCCACGAATTTTCTGGCTCAGCGTCTTGGTGGGTTTCAACTCGACCACCCGGAAATCGCTGTCCGCATGGAAATCAGCGAAACCCTTACCGATTTTACAACAGGTGACGTGGATGTCGCCATCAGGGGCGGCTATGGCGCATGGGACGGTTTGGTCAGTCGATTGCTCTTGCCTACGAATTTCACCCCCATGTTGTCGCCGGAACTGCTCAACAAGGCGGGATCAATGAGAACGCCTGAAGACCTGCTCAAATTGCCCATCCTGTCTCATGGCGATCCGTGGTGGGAGCGATGGCTGTCTCTCTTTGGCATGGGCGAAGCCGAGGTCGCGGCCTCACCAGTAACATCTTTCGGGCCGCAAATCGTGGAGGCAGGCGCTGCCATGGCGGGACATGGGGTTGCCATGCTGACCCCTGCATT
>CAYUSM010000011.1:20866-21930 GCA_964447345.1 uncultured Sulfitobacter sp.
TACCATGTTGACCCGGCTTGCCCCCGACACCCTGTCCCCCGTGCCACCCCGCTATGCGGGCATATATGCCCACGGCACCGTTGCCGAGGCCCCGGCGCGGGTCGCCTACCTGTCCGGCCAGATCGGGGTCAGCCCGGAAGGGGTCACCGCGCACGGCTTTGACGCACAGGCACGGCAGGCGATGGACAATGTCGAAGCTTTGCTGGAAGCCGCCCAAATGACGCGGAAGGACATCGCTCGGGTGATCTACTACGTCACGGATCCCGAACATCTTAAGCCCCTCAGCAATCTACGCCAGGAGCGATGGAATTCCGCCACGGGTCCGGCGGTCACAACGCTTGTCGTTGCCGCGCTTGCGGCACCAGACCTGCTGGTCGAGATCGAGGTGACAGCATGTCAGACCAAGCAGTCCTAGCTCAGCGCCAAACAGCAGCGGAATGTGATCTGCCCACTGAGGTCCGTGCATACATTGACGCCTACAACAGCCGCGACGTTGACGGGATGCTCAATGTCCTGGACGAAGATATCGCTTTCCAGAACATCAGTGGGGGCGCTCTGACCGATGGCGCAGACGGTCGAAAAGCCTTTGCACAGATGGCTGAGGCGGCCGTGGCCCTCTTCTCTGAAAGGGAGCAAACGGTCACCTCCGCGATCACCGTCGCCGACACCACCGTTGTCCGGATCGACTACCGCGCGGTTCCTGCCAAGGATCTGCCCAATGGCTGGCGAAGAGGAGAAACCGTCACGCTCAAGGGACGATCCCTTTTCAAGGTCAAAGACGGCAAGATCAAACTCCTCATCGATGAAAGCTGACCCATGAAAGCCACAAGCTTTGCCCATATCCTCTGCGGTGTTGATGGCTCTGTCGAGGCCTGCCGCGCTGCCCGCGTTGCGGCACATCTAGCAAAGGCATTTGGCGCAAAGCTGACCTTTGTCACTGTCGCTGTGGACGTCGCGAGTACGCGCGAACTTGATGGCTACAAACGGACGGAAAAGATTGATCCGACATCGTCGGTCGCCCTTGTTGAAGACGACGCCGAAGTCTGTCTGACCGTTGCGCTTGA
>CAYUSM010000011.1:22030-38621 GCA_964447345.1 uncultured Sulfitobacter sp.
GAGTTTTCTGTTTACCTCATCGGCACGGGATGAGAGCCTTGCGCATGGCGTGGGCATCCGACAACTCACATGACTGACATTTTGTTTTTCGCGTTCTTTCTGGGCGTGCCACTGCTCATCGTATGGGCGACCCGGCATATCCAACTGGCAGCCAAGATCGGCGCAATCGTTCTGTGTTACGCGCTTGGGCTCCTTGTTGGCCTGTCAGGACTATTGCCCGAAGGGGCTTACGGTCCGCGCACAACACTTTCCGAGGTCAGCCTGGTCTTTGCCCTGCCGCTATTGCTTTTCAGCGTCGATGTGCGGGCCTGGCGGCAGATTGCGGGCGCGGCAACCCTGTCGATGCTCTGTGCAATCATTGCGGTCGTCTGCGTGGCAACACTGCTGTACTTCTGGCTCGAAACGCGCGGGTTTTCAGACGCCGAACACCTCTCTGCGATGGCGGTTGGCATGTACACAGGCGGCGTGGCAAACCTTGCCGCCATGAAAGTGGCCCTTGGCATCCCCGATGACCGTTTCACGATTTTTGCAACCGTCGACACGGCAGTAGGCGGGTTCTACCTCCTTTTCATGCTGACACTTGCCAAAGGCGTGTTCAGCAAACTGCTTCCCCCCTTTGATGAGACCGCGCGGTTGACTGAGGCCGTGGGCAAAAGCGCGACAGCCGGATCGACAGGCTCGGTGGTTTTCTCGACCGTTCTGGCGCTCCTGTCTGCGGGGGCCTGCGTGGGGCTCGCCCTCTTCCTTGCACCGATGTTCAGTTTCGCGCAGTTCGAGATCGCCGTCATTATCTTGTTGACCACTTTCGGCCTGCTTGGCTCGCTTGTTCCCATGGTCCGCCAAAATCGGCTCGCCGAACCCATCGGCATGTTCCTGATCTATGTCTTCACGTTCTGTGTCGCGGCTTCGCTTGATCTTACGGCCTTGGCAAATGTGGACCTCACGATCGTTGGTTTTGTTGTTCTGGCAACTGTGGGGACAGTCCTTGTTCACGCCGCACTCTGCCGGGTGTTCCGCGTGGATGTCGAAACATTCCTTGTGACATCCATTGCCGCACTGCTCTCACCGGCGTTTGTCCCGATGATCGTAGAGCGCCTGCGCAACCCCGCCCTTTTGATGTCCGGGATCGCCGTTGGTATTCTTGGATTTGCCATCGGAAATTACCTTGGGATTTCGCTGGCGCTCATTCTGGCCCGCTAGAAAAAGAGGAACTGACATGGACCATCAGAGCCTTCCACAGACCGGACGCAGCGAAGCAGAAGTGCTGGATGACCTTGATGCCTTTGCCGCCAAAGACCCCGACTACAAGCAAGGACGCCTTTGGAGCCTCGTCTATCACCTCGACAACGATCATGACGCCTTTCTCAGCAAAGCCTATAGCAAGTTTTCTTCTGCCAACGGGTTGAACCCGGCAGTCTTTGGAAGCGTCAAGAAGATGGAGACCGAGGTCATCTCGATGATCGCGGGTCTCTTGCATGGCGGTGAAGACACCTGCGGTGTCATGACGGCAGGGGGCACGGAAAGTTGCCTGATGGCTGTCAAAACCTATCGGGACATGGCGCGCAAAACCCGTAAGGTAAGACGCCCGAACATGATCTTGCCGGAAACCGCGCATGTGGCGTGGTTCAAGGCCTCCGAATACTTCGGTGTCAAGGTAAGGCTCTTGCCCATGGGCAAGGATCACAAGCCGGACCTGGGCAAACTGCCAAAGCTGATTAATTCCAACACTGTTATGGTCCTCGGTTCAGCGCCTGAGTACCCCTTTGGCCTGATCGACCCCATCGAGGAGATGGCTGCGATTGCGCAAAAAAGCGAAGTGCCGATGCACGTCGATGCCTGTGTCGGGGGCTTTATCCTGCCGTTTATGGAGATGAACGGCGTCGATCTGCCGCCCTGGGATTTTCGTGTGCCTGGTGTCACCTCCATTTCCGCCGATGTGCATAAATATGGCTATGCGGCGAAAGGTGCCTCGACCATTCTGTATCGCGACCTTGATACCCTCAAGCATCAGATGTTTGTCTATCAGGAGTGGCCCGGCGGCATATTCGCTTCACCCGCTCTCTTGGGCACGCGCCCGGGCGGCGCCTATGCTGCGGCCTGGGCCACGATGCAAAAGATCGGCATTTCCGGATACCGCGAACTCGCCCAGCAAACGACCCAAGCCGTCGAGGAAATCCGCGCGGGAGTTGAGGCCATCGATGGCCTGACCGTCATCGGTCAGCCGAAAGGACCACTGATTGCCTACAGGTCCAATGACAAAAACCTCAATATCTTCGCCGTTGCCGCGCAAATGGAACTGGCGGGGTGGAGCCTGAACCGTACCCAAAAGCCCGACGGCATTCACGCCATGGTCACAGCCCAGCATCTGGCGGTCGTGCCGCAGTACCTTGCTGATCTGGCGCGGGCGGTCGACATTGTCCGCGAAAGTCCTCAATTGGCCAATTCCGGCAGTGCCGCGACCTATGGGATGATGTCACACGTCCCGCTTCGGGGCATGGTGAAGAGGCGGGTATTGGACATCTTTGCGGAAATGTACCGCGCAGGCGGCGCGCAACTGGATCTGCATGCCTCTGGTCCCCCGTCCTTGCTGGAACGTGGAATGTCGAGGTACGTGGCTTGGCAGGCCAAACGAAACCGCTAGCCGCCCAGTGTGATCTGAATGGTCCCAACTGGTCCCGAAATTGGCTCCTGTATCATTCTGCCAACGATAGAGTGGTCGACAGCAGGCCTATGCCTGCGACCACTGCGCAATTGCCGCGCAGGCGCTGCCCACGGTGGTCTTGGTTCTCGTCAAAAAATTCCTGCGACTCCGAGGTGTCTCCAAGACAGGCGTACCAGCCAAAAGCACCCCCTCAGTTGTTCAACGAGCTGATCCGGTAATCCGCGTTCTCCAGCCAGGCAGGTGAGACTTCGACCCCCCAACCGGGGGCATCTGTCACCGTGGCCTTGCCATCGACGATGGCATAGGGATCATCGACAAAAAGGTCTTCCTGCCACGGGTAGTAATCCAGACCCTCGATTGAGAACTCCAGATACTTGCCCGCGTTCGGGATCGCGCGCAGCAGATGCATGGTGAACAATGTGACCATGGACAGATTGGCGCAATGGGGCGTGATCGGCAGGCCTGCGGCCTCAGCCATCTTGACCACGCGCAGCGTTCGGGACAGCCCCCCGATATAGCAAATGTCCGGCTGAAGCACGTCCACAACGCGCTGGTCAATCATGCGCTTCCAATTTGCCATCATGCAGTCCTGTTCACCGCCGGTCACGTCAATAGACAGCGCGTCAGTGACTTCCTTGGTCTGCTCAAATTCCCAATAGGGGCAGGGCTCTTCAAAGTGTGAGATGTCGTTTTCGGCCAAAAGCTGGCCGACTTCGATGGCCTTGGCAGGAGAGTAGCAGGAGTTGCCATCGACCAGCAGCGCAACCTCGTCCCCCAGTGCCCTGCGTATTGTGGGGACAATAGCTTCAGTGCGGCCCGGCCATTCGTCACTATCGCGACCGACTTCAGCGCCAATCCGGAATTTGAAGGCATCAAAACCATATCGGTCGCGCAATGCGATAAAGCGTTCGGCCTCGTCCTTGGGCGTGATGTCCCGCTTCATTGATGACGCATAGGCGCGAAAACTACCGGGCGTGCCACCAATCAGGGCACACACCGGACGGCCTTCTCGCTTGCCGCGCATGTCCCATAGGGCTGTGTCGACACCGCCGATGGCGCGCCGCAAATAGGAACCGGGAAACTTGTGCTCCCGGTCACGGACAAAATCCGCCATTTCGTCAATACCGTCGCAGGCCATGCCCAGGGCCCAAGGCGCCACCTGACGGTGCAGTACCTGCGCGGTGATGTCTGCGAAATAGGGGGCAACCTGGCCCCAGCCCTGCGCACCATCTTCCGCAGTGACGCGAACGAAGCATATGAATTCATTGCTGAAAGTCTCGATGGAAGTGATCTTCATGGGGCGCAACCCGAATGGGATTTGATTTATTGAGTTCAGTCTGCATCAATAATGGTCTGGGCAATACATCCATTACAGCATCCCATTCAGACCAATTTGGGCGGAGAGAGCTTTGAAGAATTCAGCTGGCGCGCTTTTGTCGTCAATCCATCTCGACCGCACCTCCAGGACATCGGTCAGTGTACAACTCTACCTTGCTCTTAGGGAGTTGGTCCTGTCCGGTGGCCTGCGGGCCGGAGAGCGGATTCCGGCCACGCGAACCTTGGCGAAGGAAACAAATGTCTCACGCACCACCGTGATCGACGCGGTTGACAGGCTGGTCGCCGAAGGAATGCTTGTGTCCAGGGTCGGGGCGGGCACCTATGTCAGCGATACCCTTGAAAGCCAACGTCCGCCGCAGGTCACCAGCGGTACCGATACCCGCAACATCCAAAAGCCACGCGTCTCCTACACCATCAGCCACGCAGAGAAATCTCTTGCACCGCGGGCATGGTTGCCGCATCGGGCGGGTTCCTTTGTGACGGCGTTGCCGGCAATTGATGCCTTTCCGGTCGCACATTGGTCCCGGATATCGGCGCGCCACATGCGTGGTGAGCGCGGGTTGGTGATGGGCTACGGCGAGCCTAAGGGATTTGCACCGCTGCGCCGCGCCATCGCGATGCATCTCAAGGCGCTCAAGGGCATCAGCTGTGATCCAGAGCAGATATTCATCACCACCGGTGCTCAGCAGGCCTTTTCGCTCATTGGACGGCTCTTTCTCAACCCCGGGGATCGGGTCTGGATGGAGAACCCCGGCGCGTCTGGCGCGCGCAATGCCCTGTTGTCGGAAGGTGCTGAACTGATCGCCGTCGATGTGGATGAGGAGGGGATGGTGGTGGAGGATGGTTTGAGAAAAGCCCCCCATTTCCGTCTGGCGTTCGTCACGCCGTCACATCAGCAACCACTGGGCCATGTGATGTCCCTGGCGCGCCGCTTTGCACTTTTGCAGGCGGTCGAAGATGCACAGGGCCTTGTCGTGGAGGATGACTATGACGGAGAGTTCTACTTTGGAAACTCACCCCAACCGGCCCTGCGCAGCATCGACACGGATGAGCGTGTGATTTTTGTCGGCACTTTCTCCAAGTCTCTTTTCCCGTCGCTTCGGCTCGGTTTCACCGTTGTCCCGGAGCGGATGATAGATGCGTTCGACAGGCTCTTTGCCGCATGGGCAAGCGGGCCGCCCACAACCACTCAGGCGATTGTCGCGGATTTCATGGACGAGGGGCATTTCGCCACTCACATCCGGATGATGCGGCGACTTTACAAGGCACGATATGAGGCGCTGATGGAGGCCTCGCAAGTGCTGCGAGGGGCGATTGACGTACAGCCAACCTCAGGTGGTTTTCACACGCCAGCCTTCCTTGCACCGGGGCTGGATGAGCGTAGACTGATTGAAAGTGCCGCAGCACAAGACGTGACCCTTGTTCCGCTCAGCCGCTACTGTCTGGCTCCCATCGAGGCAAAGGGTTTCGCGTTGGGGTTTGGCAGCGCCACGCCCGAAGAAATCCGCAAAGGGATCGAGGTCCTGCAGGGTTTGCCCGAAGTCCGGGAAAAATTGGTCTGGTGACAATGTCATATTGGATATGATTCTTGACCCAATAGCGACTTAGGCTTTTGAACGGCGAGTGCCCGCGACCGCATTTATGTCTGTACCTGGAGGGAAAATGGTCAGCGCAGAACTGAGCGATATGCGCCATATCTCCTTCTGGCAGGACCAACTGGGACCAATCCCGGTTGATACTGCCCAGTTGCCTGCGCGGGCCGATGTTCTGATCGTCGGCTCGGGCTACACGGGATTGAGCGCTGCCATCCAGACTGCGCGTGGCGGGCGCAGTACACTTGTGCTTGATGCGGGGGATTTGGGTCATGGATGTAGCACCCGCAACGGCGGGCAGATCAGCACAAGTGTCAAACCGTCCCTTGCCAAGCTGACCGCCATGTTCGACGCACAAAAGGCGCGCGCCATCCGCGCCGAAGGTACGCAGGCGCTGGAATGGCTCGCCGACTTCGTGACGTCAGAGGCGCTTGAGTGTGACTTCCGACGGACAGGCCGTTTTCACGCCGCACATACGCCCCGCCACTACGAAATGCTGGCGCGGGATGCAGATACACTGCCGCGTGAGGAAGGTATTGAGTGTTTCGCCGTTCCCCGTGCCGAACAGCGCAGCGAGCTGGGCACAGATGTGTACTTTGGCGGTGTCGTCTTCCCCAAACATGCGGCGGTCAATCCCGGAAAAATGCATCGCGAGTTTCTGCGCAAAGCCCATGAAGCAGGCGCGCAGACCATCGGTCGTTGTGCGGTGACTGATATCGAAAAGACATCGTCTGGGTTCACCGTCACAACGGCGAAAGGCAAGGTTCAGGCCAAAGACGTGATTGTCGCGACAAATGGCTATTCAACCGATCTGGTTCCTTGGCTGCGCCGCAGGATCATCCCGATCGGCAGCTACATCATCGCAACCGAGGAGCTTGAACAGGGTATCATCGACACGCTCTTTCCCACGGACCGGATCGCCAGCGATACCTGCAAGGTTGTCTACTACTACCGTGCCTCCCCGGATCGGAAACGGGTGTTGTTCGGCGGGCGCGTGTCTGCGGCTGAAACGGACACCGCTGCAAGCGCCCCTTTGCTGTACGACAAGATGTGCAAGACCTTTCCGGAGCTGCGCGGCTGCAAGGTCAGCCACAGTTGGAGCGGCACGGTCGCCTACACTTTCGATGAACTCGCCCATACTGGCGTGCATGACGGCGTTCACTTTGCACAGGGCTACTGCGGCTCAGGCGTCTCGATGGCCAGCTATCTTGGCATGAGGGCCGGTCAGAAGGTTTTGGGCCTGGCCGAGGGCCGCACCGCATTTGACGATCTGCACCATCCAACCCGGCCGCTCTATACCGGCAAACCCTGGTTTCTGCCGGCCGCAGTTGCGTACTACCGCTGGCTGGATACCTGGCAGAGCCGCAAGGCTCTGGCGCAAGCATAAACGAAAGGATTGCGCCGTTTTCGGTGTGATCGGGATTCAACAGGAGGAAGAACATGAAACTGACGACCACATTGACTGTCGCCGCATCACTCTTGGCAACTGCCGCAATTGCGCAGGACAGACAGATCACCATCGCGTCCTGGGGTGGTTCTTATCAGGAAGCACAAAGCAAGGCGCTTTTCGAACCTGCTGAGGCCAATACCGGCATCAAGGTCAAACAAGAAACCTATGGCGGGATGTCTGACGTCCGACTGCAGGTTCAGACGGGTCAGGTGACACTCGACATCGTTGCAAGTGGCTCTGGCTCAGCGGCCCGTGCTGCTGCAGAGGGGCTTCTGGAAGAGATTGATTATTCCGTCATCGACGCCTCAGACTTCATTCCGACAACGCGGGGCACCCATTGTGTCGGCGGTGATGTTTTCTCGACCGTTTATGCCTGGAACACGGAAACCTATGGCGAAGACGGTCCGCAAAGCTGGGCAGACTTCTGGGATGTTGAGAAGTTCCCCGGCAAACGTGCCTACCGCGGTAAAGTCGCTGGCGCTCTTGAACCTGCGCTGATGGCGGATGGCGTGGCACCAGAGGATGTCTATGAGGTGCTCGGTTCGGAAGAGGGCATCGAACGCGCTCTCGACAAAATCCGCGAATTGCGCCCGCATATCGACGTTTTCTGGACCTCAGGTGCACAGCATGCGCAGCTGATGAAAGACGGCGAAGTTGACATGACAACGGGCTGGAACGGCCGCTTTGACAATGCCGCCAAGGATGGCGCAATGGTCAAGTACAGCTTCAACCAGGCGCTGCTTGATTACGATTGCTTTGCCATCCCGAAAGGCGCGCCGAACAAGGATCTGGCTATGGAATTCCTGGCCGAGATTTCCAAGGCAGAGTACCAGGACGATCTGCCCAAATACATCACCTACGGCCCGACCAATCTGGCTGCCTATGACACGGGGGCGATCACCGCAGAAATGGCGGCAGGCTTGCCATCGTCACCCGAAAACGCAGCCATGCAGCTTCCTGTTTCGCTGGACTGGTACGCGGAATGGGAAACCATCGCGGCCGAGATGTACGCGGAAATGCTGACCGAGTAAGCCGGTTCCACGAAGGGGTCTGGCAGGCGTTCCGCTTTGCCAGACCTGCAACAAGATACGGCATCAGGGAAGCCCGCTTTGGCCAACAAGACCCAAGACGCACTGCCGATTTCGGTCAAGAACGTCACCAAAACCTATGGGGCGGTTCACGCACTTGATGACGTGTCGCTTGAGGTCAGAAGCGGCGAGTTTCTGACCCTGCTCGGCCCTTCAGGCTCTGGCAAGACAACGCTGTTGATGGTGTTGGCAGGTTTCACGCGCCCCGACTGCGGCAGCCTGAAGTTTGGCGATGAAGAGGTCATCCGCAAGCCACCGCATCTGCGTGATCTGGGCATGACGTTCCAAAGCTACGCGCTGTTTCCCCATATGACCGTGGCGGGCAACGTTGGATATCCTCTGCGTTTGCGAAAGTATTCCAAACAAGAGATTGCCCAGCGGGTCGAGGATGCGCTCGATACGGTGCAATTGGGCGGCTTTGGTGATCGCCGCATTGACCAGCTTTCCGGCGGTCAGCGCCAGCGCGTTGCGGTCGCCCGCGCCATCGTGTTTGAGCCACGCATCCTGTTGATGGATGAACCTCTGTCCGCGCTTGACAAGAAGTTGCGCGACCAGATGCAGATTGAGCTGCGTCACCTGCATGAAAAGCTCGGGATGACCACGGTCTATGTAACCCATGACCAGCGTGAAGCGTTGACCATGTCAGATCGCATCGCCGTGGTGAACCATGGGCGCATCATGCAACTGGCAACGCCACGCGATCTATACGAGCGACCTGCAAGTCGCTTTGTCGCTGATTTTATTGGCGAATCGACGTTTCTGAATGTGACGCGCGATGGCAATGACGTTGCCTTCCAGGGCACCAAGCTGACGTTCACCGACTCTCTGCCGGACACTGACAATATCGTAATGATGATCCGCCCCGAGCGGATTGCGTTGGTGGGCGCCCCCCGCGAAGGGGCAAACAATTTTACCGCAACCGCGACCGAGGTTGTCTATCAGGGCGACAGCTATCTGCTCCACGCGCATCTGACCGACGGCACGCAGATCGCCATGCGTGGCGCGGTGACGGGCAAAAGCGTGTCTTCGCTGCCGTCCACCGGGGATGAGGTGACCTTGTCCATCGCCCCCGAAGACACCGTCCTGATTGACGGAAGCGAGGCTTAGAGTGCAGGCAGCCCGCATCAATGAAACGGGGCTGAGGCAGGACGAGCGGCTTGAGCGGCTCAAACTCTTTGGTCTAAGCTCACCCGCACTGCTCTTGATCCTTGTTATTCTGGTGCTGCCGGTAGGCTGGCTGTTCTATGTGTCCTTTGTCGGCGCAAACGGCGAGTTTTCCCTGGAAAACTACGAGCGAATGATCAATCGCAAGTCTTATGCGCGCATCTTCATGACAACTTTCCAGATCAGTTTTCTGACCACGGGGCTGTGTATCCTGATCGGTTATCCGCTGGCCTATTTCCTGTCTCAGCTGCCGCCCCGATTGGCCAATCTTGGGTTGATCACCGTGCTCTTGCCCTTCTGGACCTCGCTTCTGGTGCGGACCTACGCGTGGCTCGTCCTTCTGCAAAAGCGTGGGTTGGTGAACGAATGGGCGATATCATTGGGCCTCTGGGAGGAACCTATCAAGATCGTGCACAATATGACCGGCACTCTGATCGGAATGGTCCATATCATGCTGCCCTTCTTGATCTTGCCGGTCTACGGCGCGATGCGGTCCATCGATCTTGACCTGATGAAAGCAGCCTCCAACCTTGGTGCCAATCCGCGGCGCGCGTTCTGGAACGTGTTCTTTCCGCTGACCATGCCCGGTCTGATGGCAGGATCGTTGATGGTCTTCATCTTGTGCCTTGGCTTTTTTGTGACGCCAGCCGTGCTGGGCGGGGGCAAGGTCATCATGGTTTCCATGCAGATCGTCTCCAACATCGAACTCTTCGTGAACTGGGGTGCGGCAAGCGCACTGGGTGTGGTGCTGCTGGTGCTTACCGTTGCGATCCTGTGGATCGCTTCTCGGTTCCTCAACCTTGAGCAGATGACGGGCGGGGGGCGCTGATGCTGAGATGGTTCACCAGCCCCGCGACCGAAACACAGGTCACACATGGCCAGCGTCTGTGGCTCTATGTCATCAGCGCCATCATCATGATCCTGCTGGTCACACCAACTTTGATCGTGGTGCCGATGTCCTTTTCCGAAAGTCAGTACCTGGAGTTCCCCCCAGAGAACTGGTCAACCCGCTGGTACGCATTCTACTTCGGATCGGATGAATGGATGCGAGCCACCTGGACATCAGTCAAAGTGGCAGTCTTGACTATGATTGTCGCAACGCCGATCGGGGTTCTGGCAGCTTACGGGCTGCACGCCTCAAAGGTGAGGTTTGTGCGGGCAACCTTTGTCCTGATGCTGACGCCGATGATGGTGCCAGTGGTGTTGATCGCCATCGGGGCGTTTTATGCCTATGTCCAGCTTGGTATCCTCTACACCGTTCTGGGCCTTGTCCTTGCGCATACTGTTCTTGCGCTGCCGCTGGTGATCATCGTGACGGGCTCTGCGCTCAAAAGCTATGATATGAGTCAGGAAGAAGCTGCGCGCAGTCTTGGAGCACCGCGCTGGAAAGCATTCCTGACCGTCACTCTTCCGCAAATCCGCTTTGCTGTGGTGACCAGCGCTTTGCTGTCTTTTCTGACTTCGTTTGACGAGGTGGTTGTTGCGATGTTCATCTCGGGGGGCGACAACCCCACGCTCACCCGAAACATGTTCAACGCACTGCGTGATCAGATTGACCCGACCATTGCGTCCATCTCTACCATCATGATCCTGGTCACGACCTTCATGATGGTACTGGCGCAGACGTTTGGTCAGGAAAAGGCAAAGCCGAAATAGCTATGCACGAAATGCCAGCACGTTCTCCCAAGCTGGATCTGTTGCGGGAGTGTCTGATCCAGATGCTCTCGCAACATCGCAGTGCCTGCGCCCAAGACATCTGTGTCGCGTTATCTGCGGCAGACCTGACAGCGGTCGCGCCGATGACAGCCGAAAAACCTCCAATGCTGCAACAGGCTGTCGATGCCACGGATGATGATCTGCGACCAATCCTGAAAGATGCGACACCCTATCTGAGCTGGCGCGAAGGCGGGTTTGGTAAGGCGCGCAACCGAGGAGAGATCGCCCTTTGGGTCTCCACTCTGGTGGGGCCGACAGGGCTCGCCCGGCGCGATGATGTCACACTCGGCCTGATCCTGATGGCCCCGACATTCCGTTATCCCGACCATAGCCATGCTGCGGAGGAGCTGTATCTGGTGCTGAGCGGCGAACTGGGCTGGCGTGTCGATGGCGTCGACATTGGCATCAAGCGCTCTGGCGCAATGGTCCATCATCTGCCGCACCAACGCCATGCGATGACAATTGGCAGGCAACCGGCACTGCTCTTCTGGGGGTGGACCGGAGACATTCGACCCGAGACATACAGAATACACTGAAACACACAGAAAATCGCGCCAATAATGGAGAACACCATGGTTGATCTCAAAACCTTTGCCGATCTCAGCTCAGTCAAGCTGGGGGCGTTTCTGGACAAACCGACAACACTGACAAAAGGTCAGAAGGAGGCGTCAACCCTGCTGTGGACCTCAGCCGATGGTCGCACCAAGATTGGTGTTTGGGAATGTACGCCGGGGCATTTCACGGCTGACAGGGCGGCAGCCGGTGAGTATTGCCACATCATCTCAGGCCGGGCTGCGGTGACAAATGCCGACGGCAGCGGTACCCGAGAAATCGGGGCGGGTGATCTGCTGGTGTTGCCGCAAGGCTGGACAGGGGAATGGGTCATTCACGAACACATGCGCAAGCTCTTCGTCATAAGCGCATCGCCGGATGCCTGACGTAATACCGGGCCAGCGCTGCACCGCCCTATTAGGGGGTGTGAGAGGCATCACCAAACAGGCGTCTTATGTCGGAGTTTGACTACATCATCGTGGGCGCAGGCTCCGCTGGCTGTACGCTGGCCAATCGCTTGAGCGAAAGTGGGAAGTTCAGCGTTCTGCTTCTGGAGGCGGGGGGCAGCGATCTGAATTTCTGGATTTGGATGCCGATCGGCTATGGCAAAACGTTCTACCGCAAAAGTGTTAATTGGATGTATGAGACGGAGCCCGATCCCGGGCTCAACAATCGCGTATCCTACTGGCCGCGCGGCAAGGTCATGGGCGGCTCCAGTTCAATCAACGCGATGGTCTTTATCCGGGGGCAGCCGGAAGACTTTGAAGATTGGAAGGCGATGGGCAATCCTGGCTGGGGCTGGGATGACGTACTGCCGTATTTCAAGAAGCTGGAAACAAATGACCAAGGCGGCGATGCATTTCGCGGCGCGGGTGGTCCCGTCCACGTGGCAACCATGGACCGGGACCTGCACCCGCTTTGCAAGACCTTCATCGCGGCGGGTCAAGAGGTGCAGTACCCGCACAACCCTGATTTCAACGGGGTCAGTCAGGAAGGCGTTGGCACCTATCAAAACACCGCCAAAAACGGCATGCGCATGTCTGCCGCGCGCGCCTACATTCGCCCCGCCAAGGGTCGCTCGAACCTGCGGATTGAGACACACGCGCATGCCCGAACAATCGACTTTGACGGCAAACGCGCCACGGGTGTGACCTACAGCCAGCGCGGAAAGATCAAATCCGCAACCGCACGGCGCGAAGTCATTCTGTCCGCTGGCGCCGTCAATTCACCGCAACTCCTGCAGCTTTCGGGAATCGGACCCGACGCATTGCTACAGCGTCTTGGGATCACACCCCGCCATGCCGCAGAAGGGGTTGGCCAGCACCTGCAGGATCACTTGGGACTGGACTTTCTCTACCGTTCGAAAGTGCCAACGCTGAACGATCAGCTGCATCCTTGGTACGGCAAATTTTGGCATGGCATGCGCTATGTCCTGACCAGACGCGGGCCATTGTCTCTTGGGGTCAATCAGGCTGGCGGATTTGTGCGGTCTCGGCCCGGTTTGCGCAGCCCCAACATGCAGCTCTTCTTTTCACCGGTAAGCTACACCAAGGCACCGCCGGGAAAGCGTCCCTTGATGAACCCCGATCCCTTTTCAGGTTTCCTGCTGGGCGCACAGCCCACCCGCCCAACAAGCCGTGGGCATTTGGCCATCCGGTCTGCCGATCCGTTTGAGCCCGTCGCGATCCATCCGAACTATCTCTCAACCGACTATGATCTGCAGGAAATGCTCGAAGCCTATAGGCTCCTGCGGCAACTTGCGGCAGCTCCCTCACTCGCGAAAGTGATCGAGGCCGAGATCGCTCCGGGATCACATCTACAGTCCGATGATGAACTGATCGCGGATTGTCGCGCCCGGGCAGGCACGGTCTTTCACCCGGTCAGCAGCTGTCGGATGGGACCAGATCCTGCCGTTGATGTGGTCGATGCCCGGCTGCGGGTTTATGGGGTCGAAGGGTTGCGGGTTGCTGATGCGTCAATTTTTCCGACGCTGACGTCCGGGAATACCAATGCTCCGACGATCATGGTGGGAGAGAAGGCCGCCGATCTGATTTTGGAGGATGCAGGTTAATCCCTTGTCTTATGCCTGCCCGGCATCCCGGGGCACACCAGGCATGCAAGTTGCCTTCAACTCAGTCCTTGGCGGGCAGCGCCGCTGCATGCTCAAGGCACATGGCAAGCCAGCGATCCAGAGCAGTTGCATCACAGTCAGCGGCGTCGACAAGGATGAAGCCGCCCAGCTTGCGGCTGCCGTGCACCACCGGCTGAGACGTCGGGTCGCAAAGTGCATCACCCTCGTTGGCTTTGCCCACCCTGAACATGAAACGTCCGATGCCATCCTGATGGCGCCGGGCCCCACAAAGCATGTTGCCGTTGAGGAAAAAGCACAGCCCGCCCATCATACGCTTCTCCGAAACACCTACCTGCGCAGCGAGGGCACCGCGCAGGCGTTGGTTAAGGTCTTCATCAACAGGCATCAGGCAGCCATCCCGATCTGCCAAAGAATCGCCAGCGACAGCACCAGCATGGTGAACGTTGTCAGCCCCGCGCCAATTGCGCGACCCTTGCTGTTGGCAGAAGCCCGCAGGCTGAAGTAGTGGATGAGCCGTGCCACCACCAGCGCCGTACCGCAGGTGGCCACCAGCCACGGAGCGGCCCCGGCCACTTCCGCCCCGGCAAGAGCGATCAGCGCAAGCGGAACGTATTCGGTAAAGTTCGCATGTGCCCGCATGAGCCGCAGCAGCTCCTGATCCTCACCATGCAGAAGCATGATACCGGTCTTGCCGCGCCGAATGCCGACGGCAATTGCCATGGGAATGCTCATCAGAACCAAGAGCGCTGTCACGCCAAGTGCGATATGTGGAATACCTTCCATCTGCCTGATCCTTCTGTTGATGCCTAAGTTGCCATGCTCTCGTAGGTGATCAGCGCAAAGCGCGCGCCCTGCGGATCGCTCAATGTCGCCATGCGCCCGACGCCAGGCATGTCCATTGCCGATTGAAGGATCGTTGCACCCTTGGCCTCGGCCTTGGCGACGCTCGCGTCTACATCGGCGACCGTGAAAAAGATCGTCCAGCTTCCGTTGTCTTCCGGCATTGGAGAAAACCCGCCAATCGCCGTTTCACCCACAACCGCCGCCGCATAGCTCGACCCATCCTGCATCGGCATCTCATTGATCGTCCAATCCAGTACGTCCCGGTAAAACGCCTTGGCTTTGGCCTGATCCGGCCCGGCATGGCCGATCCATCCGGCGTTGCCGATGGTGGTCATCTCAAGAATACTCATGTTCATCTCCCTTGGTGTGCGCCCGCCCCATGCGGGTCTGATCAAAGGACGCATGAGAGGGCCACCGTCCTACAATGCGTCCAAATTCTTTTGGACGGCTTTGATTTTCTCTTTGATGGCAACGCGTTCGGGGGCGGTGGGGCTTAGTGTCAGGACGGTTTCAAATGCGAGGATCGCCGACTTATGCTCCGCGATTTCATGCAGCAATGCCCCGCGCATCGCGTGAAACCACCTGTAATCTGACAGATCCGTGGCAAGCGCCTCCATGGCCTGCAGGGCAAACGCCGGACCATGAAGCTTGGCCTGTGCTGCAATCTGATTGAGGCGTACGACGGGGCTCGGTTGCAGGGCATAGAGAGCTGCATAATGGCTCTCAATCAGCGCCCAATCCGTGTCGTCCGAGCTGTCAGCCTGTGCATGGGCTGCGGCGATTGTGGCCTGTATAATGTAGACGCCGCGATGATTGATCCGCTGTGCCTTTTGCAAAAGCCCCGTCGCCTCCGCAATCTCAATGCGGTTCCACAAGCTCCTGTCCTGCTCTTCAAGTGCCACGAGCCTGCCTTGCGTGTCCACCCGCGCTGCCCGCCGCGCATGCTGCAACAACAAGAGCGCCAGAAGCGCCGCCTGTTCGCCCATCGCAGGGAAGAGACCGGCGAGAAGACGGGCGAGCCGGATAGCCTCTTCACAGAGCGTTAGCTTCATCTGTGATGGCCCAGCAGAGGCCGACCAACCTTCATTGAACATCAGGTAGATCATCAGCGAAACCTCCCCCAGACGTGCGCCCCGTTCCTGTGGGCTTGGGGGTTCAAAGGCCACGGGATTGAGGGCGATCTTCTTTTTGGCGCGGGTGAGGCGTTGCTCCATCGTCTTGGTTTTGATCAGAAAGCCCCGGGCGATTTCCTCAACGCTGAGACCAAGGACAATCCGCAACGCCAAGGCGATCTGATCACGCCGGTCCACTTCCGGATGGCAGCAGATAAAAAGCAAGCGCAGCACGTCGTCCCGCATCTCATCGGGATCAGGTGTCTCTGCAGGCATCGGCTGAAACTCCTCCATATGCCGCGACAGGATGGCGTTGCGGCGTTGGGACTTGCGCAGACTGTCGAGCCCCGCGTTCCGCGCGGCGGTCAGCAACCATGCCAGGGGATCACGCGGCGCACCATTCTGGGCCCAAACGGTCAGCGCTTTCAGACAGGCTTCGGCAAATGCCTCTTCTGCCGTGTCGATATCGCGAAAATACCGCGTCAGGGCCGCGATGGCACGCGGGCGCTGTTGGAGAAAGGTTGCCTCCAGCCAGTCAGACACGACCTACTCCGAGGATATCGCGCCCCCCGCCCAGGCGACCGGCCGCACTTCGAGCCGCGCAATGGGAGAGGAGATCATCTTGGCGTATTCGAGGGCTTCGTCGAGGTCTTTGAAGTCAGCGGCATAAAACCCCAGAAAACTCTCCTTCGTCTCTGAAAAAGGTCCATCCGTGATGAGCGGCGCTTTGCTTTCTGCGGCCGCAGGTTCCACCATGACGGCAGAGGTTGGCGGCATGAGCTTCATGGAGACGAATTTGCCCCGATCACCCAGCGCAGTCTGAAGCGCGCCATGTCCCGACATAACCTCGTCCTGCCGCTCCTTGGGCAGCGCTTCAAAGACGCCAGGCTCTCCATAAATCGTGATTGCGTAAATCATTTGTCCCTCCACTGATGGTTTCCATGCTGCAAGGACGCGCGAGCACATGCAAATCCGACAAGAC
>CAYUSM010000012.1:0-38370 GCA_964447345.1 uncultured Sulfitobacter sp.
CTCCCACGCGCCATCGCCGCGCCAGTAGTCGGGGTTTTTCTCCAGCACCAGATCGCCCTTGGGCTCCCAGCTGACAAACTTATAGGGTCCTGTACCGACGGTCGCCGCGCCGGAGTTGAAGCCTTCAGCGGCTGTCTCAGGTGTGGAATAATCGGCCGCTGCTTCCGAGGAAACGATGAAGAGACGGATAAAGTCATTTGGCAGCGTGGCCGCCTGACCATCTGTATTGATGTGGATCGTGTGAGAGTCGATGATGTCGACACTGGCCACGCGGCGCACATAGATCGTTGTGGTTGTCGGGCCGGAGACCACCGGGATACGCTCGATCGAGAACTTGACGTCTTCGGCATCAAAGTCGGAGCCGTCGTGGAATTTCACGCCTTCGCGCAGCTTGAACTCCCAGGTGTCCTCATCCACTGGTGTCCAGCTTGTTGCCAGCCCCGGTTCGATCTGCAGATCATCACCGGACCAGACCAGGGTGTCAAAGATATGCTTGGCCGCTTCGGCATGCGGACCCAGCGCCGAGAAATGCGGGTCCATCGATTCTGGCCCGCCGCGCACACCCATCGTCAGCGTCTGGGCCGAGGCGGCCCCCGCCGCGCTCAGGCCCAGCGCAAAGGCCAGGGGTGCAAGGAATTTCTTGAATTTCATGAGTCTTCCTTCCCGTTGGTGGAAGAGGTGGTGAAACCCCATCCTGTTGATACTCATTTTTCTTTGCGTTCCATTTGGAACTTGCTTTTCCAGAATGTGCAGAGATATGCTTTCCGTCAAGTTCTATTTGGAACTCAAACGGCGCAACGCTTGAGATTGGATGGATATGTCAGGTCCACAGACTGCCTGTGATCAAGATTTCGGCAGAGAAGAGACGGGACAGGCACCCGACATGCTGGAGGCCAAGCTTTGGCACAATCCCTGCCCCTTTACCTTCCGCATCAACTATCTCGCACTGCTCTACAATACGCCGCTCTATAGCTGGGTGCAGGACACCTATGGGTTGAAGCGCCCCGAGTACGTGGTGCTCTATTCGCTGGCTCTCGCCGATGGCGGCAGCGCGCGGGATGTCTCGCGTACCTCCGGTTTTCCCAAGAATACGCTCAGCCGGGCGATCAAGCGGCTGGAGCTGATGGGCCTGATCGAGGCCCGGAGCAAGGCCCCCGGCGGTGGCCGACGGCAGGCCCTGCACCTGTCCGAAAAAGGCTGGGCCCTTTTTCATGAAACCCGCCCGGCTTTCGAGGCGCAGGAACATCAAATGCTCAAGGCGCTGTCAGATGGGGAACGCCAGATGCTCTTTGAACTGATGTCAAAAGTGGTGCTTGCTGCGGGCGACTGGGCGGGGCAACTGCCGCCCGAAGCAGACCCAGACGCGATCCATGCAACGAAAGGAAAGCCGCAATGAAAGTGGCGGAAATGAACTGGCGGGATGTTGAAGCCGCTGCCGCGCGCGACCTGCGCTGCGTCCTGCCCATTGGCTCGACTGAACAACATGCGCAGCTGTCGCTTTGCGTGGATATGATCCTGGCTGAAAAGGTGGCGTCCGAAGCCGCCGCGCCCCTGAACATACCGGTCTTTCCCGTGATGCCATATGGGCTTGCCCCCTATTTCAACGCCTACCCGGGGACGATTTGCCTGCGGGTGGAAACGTTGATGGCCGTGGTGCGCGACGTTGTTGCCTCGCTCCGCCGTGCAGGATTTCGGCAAATCCTCATCGTCAACGGGCATGGCGGAAACAGTCCTGTGGGCGCGCTGGCGCAAGAACTCATGGCCGAATACGGCGATACCTCCATCAAGTTCCACAACTGGTGGAACGCGCCAGAGACCTGGGCCAAAGCACAATCCATCGACACCACCGGCAGCCACGCCAACTGGATGGAGAATTTCCCATGGACCCGGCTCGCCCATGCTCCGGCACCGGAGGGTAAGAAACCAGTGGTCGATATGGCACTGATGAAAGCCTCGCCCCCTGATCTGGCGCGCGAGGTGCTGGGCGATGGTTCTTTCGGCGGCCCGTGGCAGCGGCCCGATGACGAAATGCAGGCGATCTGGGATGTGGGCGTAGCCGAAACACGCGCCGCACTGGAAGGGCCCTGGCCGGATTTGAGCCATGGCTGAGCCGGTTCTGATCTGGGGGGCCGGTGCCATCGGCGGCATTCTGGGGGCCTATTGGGCAAGGGCGGGTGTGCCAGTGCTCATGGTCGATATCGTGGCAGAACATGCGGAGGCCTGCGCGACAACCGGGCTGACCATTGAAGGCCCGGTTGAGGAATTCACCCAAGTCGTGCCCTGTGTCACGCCAGACCAGTTGGAAGGCAGTTTTGATCGCATCGTTCTGGCGGTAAAGGCGCAGGCGACGGAACCTGCTTTGAAGCAGCTGATGCCACATCTTTCGGAAGACGGTTTTGTGCTGTCCGCACAAAATGGGCTCAACGAACGGGTCATAGCACAGCATGTGGGCGCGGAACGGACCATGGGCGCCTTCGTGAATTACGGCGCGGATTGGACGGGGCCGGGTCGCATCCTTTTTGGCAACCGCGGCGCAGTGGTGGTGGGAGAGATCGACGGCAGCATCCGGCCACGCACGGAAGAGATGTTTGCGTTGCTCAAGGTCTTTGAACCGGAGGCGGTGCTGACCGATGACATTTGGGCCTTTCTCTGGGGCAAGCTTGGCTATGGCGCGATGCTCTTTGCCACAGCGCTGACGCCCGACAGCATGACCGCGAACTTTGCCGATCCCGCCCGTGGACCGGCGCTGATGGGTCTCGCGCGCGAAGTGATGCGCACGGCGGTCGCCGAAGGCGTGGACCCCAAACCCTTTAATGGATTCGAGCCCAAAGCCTTCATGCCCGGCGCCGATGATGCCGCAGCACTGCAAAGCCTTGCCGACCTTGCTGAGTTCAACTCCAAAACCGCCAAGACTCATACAGGCATCTATCGCGACCTCGCCGTGCGCAAACGCAAAACGGAAGTGGACCCACAGGTGGGCGCGGTGGCGGAGATTGCCGGCAGCCACGGTATCGACACCCCCTTGCTGACCCGGCTGGTCGAACTGATCCACGATATCGAGGACGGCAGGCGCGAGATGTCAGGGGAAACATTTCACGAGCTGACCAAGGTGATCCCATGACCGCCCGGACAGCTTTGGTTACCGGCGTTGTCGGCGGCATCGGCGCCGGGATCGCAAAGCGCCTTGTATCAGAAGGGGTGAAGGTGATCGTCACCGATCTGCCTGGCGACGCGCTGACTGATGCTGCAGAACAACTGGGGGTTCCCGCCGTACCCGCAGACCTTGGTAATCCGGCTTCCGTCAAAGATATGGCCGGACAGATAGCTGCCGACTATGGGCATCCCGATATCCTCGTGAATGCCGCAGGCGGTGTCCGCAACCAGATTGGGACACCGCTTGAAGACGTCGAGCCGGACGCCTGGCATGCGATCTTTGCCGTCAACGTCGACGCCTCTCTTTACCTGTCGCAATCGCTTGTCCCGGCCATGAAGTCCTCCGGCTGGGGCCGCATCGTTACAATCAGCTCCGGTGCGGGCTTGCGGCCCAGCCTCACGGGCATTCATGCCTATACGGCAGCCAAACATGCGCTTGTCGGTCTGACCAAGCAGCTTAGCCTCGAACTTGGCCAACACGGCATCACCGTCAATTCCATCGCGCCCGGTTTCATCCTGTCGAACCCGGCAACGGAGCGTCAGTGGGAGGCCTATGGCCCGGACGGACAGGCACAGCTCATCAGCCGCATTCACACCCGCAGGCTTGGCACGCCAGAGGACATTGCCGCGGCGGCGGCGTTTCTGACATCGGATGAAGCAGGCTGGATCACCGGTCAGATCATCAGTGTCGATGGCGGTGTGAGCTGAGCCCCCATGACCGATCTTGTTCTCAAGCACGCCCTTGGCCATCAGAACGAACTGATCGCGACCCTTGCAAAACTCGTTGCCTGTCCCTCGGTTGGTGCCGATCCAGCCATGGCGCAAGGTATGGAAGACGCCCGCCGGATCATCGAAGAGCGTATTCACGCAATGGGGTTTCAAAACTGTCAGCGCCTAACGCCAACAGACGGGAGCGGTGCCCCGGCGATCTATGGCGAACGGAAGGACGCGCCGGGCAAGCCAACGCTTTTGGTCTATGCACATTACGACGTGCAGCCCCCCGACCCGCTTGAGAAATGGGATACGCCGCCTTTCGAGGCAACCGAGCGCGACGGGCGGCTCTATGGACGCGGCATCTCGGATGACAAGGCCCCGATGATGATCGCACTCGACACACTGGCGGCGTTTGTTGCGGTGGAGGGTGCGCTGCCGATCAACATCAAACTGCTGATCGAGGGAGAAGAGGAAACCGGCTCCCCTTCCCTGCCTGGCATTTTGGAGCACCACAGGGAGCTGCTGCAAGCCGATGCCGTCCTCTCCGCAGACGGAGCGCGCTGGCGGCCTGATGTGGTGGCACTGAACGTCGGCTCACGTGGAAACACGGGCTTTGAAGTCCGGGTGCAGACCGCGGCCCAGGATCTGCATTCGGGGCGCTATGGCGGGATTGTTGCGAACCCGCTGCACGTGTTGTCGAAGTTGATTGGCAGCCTGCACGACGAACAAGGCCGGATTGCCGCAGCAGGCTTCTATGACGGCGTTGCCGAGCCCACTGAGGCGGAACGCAAAGAGATCGCAGCCATCCCCTATGACGAAGCGGCTGCCTTTGACGCCATTGGTGCCACGCCGCATGGGGAGGCTAGCTTCTCGACGCTTGAGCGGCTCTGGATGCGCCCAACGCTTGATGTGAACGGCATGTGGGGCGGATACATCGGTGCGGGGTCGAAAACCGTCATTCCAAACGAAGCGTTTGCCAAACTCACCATGAGGCTGGTGCCGGGACAGGACCCGCAGCACGCCAAAGAAGCCGTGATCGACCACCTCAGACGGCATCTGCCGGATTATGCCACACTGGAAGTCTACGGAGAACGCGGCCAAGGCGGTGCCTACGCCGTTCCCCCGGAACATCCACTTCTGATGGCGGCGGTCAGCGCGCTTGAGACGACAGGCGGAGAGACACCGCTGAAAGTGCGCATCGGGGCGTCGCTGCCGTTGACAGAGATCGTCTCGCGCGTCCTTGGACTTGATACGGTGATGTTTTCCTTTGCGCTTTCAGACGAGAATTTCCATGCGCCAAACGAGTTCTTTCGCCTGTCCTCAATCCCGGACGGGCTCGCGGCCTGGGTCCAGGTTCTGCGCGAGGTTGCTGAGATGAAACCGACCGACTTCGCCCCGTATCGCCGCCTGTGACCGGGCAGGCCGCTGTCAACAACCGCTACGGGGCGGTCTTGTTGCTCGCGGCGGCAGCCATTTTCACGGCAGATGTGACCGTCCTGCGGTTCCTGTCACCGGATGTGCCCTTCGCCCAGATCATCTTTTTCCGGTCCCTCTGCCAACTTGCCATCGTTGCGGCCTGGATTGCCCTGCGTCAGCCAGCGCTCTTTCGCTCCGACAATCCCAGGATGCTGATCATTCGCGGGCTGACGAGCCTGATCTGCTGGTGGCTCTACTACGCCAGCTTTCAGCGCCTCGACCTTGCGCTGGCCTCTACGCTGACCTTCACGACATCGCTTTTCACCGTGGTGATGGCACCTTTTGTTCTTGGGGAACGCATTGGCTTGCTGCGCGGCCTGACCACCGCGCTTGGGTTTCTTGGTGTCGTACTGGCCAGTGGCGCGACAAGCTTTGAATTGGAAAACGGCGTGCTTTTCGGTCTCGGCTCTGCCTTTGCCGCGGCCATTCTGATCTTTCAGAACCGGGTACTGGCCCGCACGGAACACACCGCCACGATCATGGTCTGGATCGGCATGGTGGCGAGCCTTGGCACTTTACCTAGCGCGGTCTTGGGTTGGACGGCGATTGGATTTGCCGACCTTGCCCTGCTGATCACAGCCGGATCGCTGGCCACACTTGGGATGTTGCTCACCGTCGAAGCCTACCGCTTTGGCGAGGTTTCTGCCTTGGCCACCTTCCCCTACGCACGGATTCTTTTTGCTTTGGCCATCGGATACGTTCTTTTTGGCGAAGTCGCGCGCCCGCTAGAGCTTGCGGGCGCGGCAATCATCGTGGTCTGCGGCTTGCTTGCCAGCGAACGCAAGCGGCCATCGACGGTGTGAGCACCCTTACGTCTCTGCTCTATTCAGCGGCCACCAGCTTGAGCCGTGCCTCCTGAGCTTCGGGCTCCGCCTGAATCGCGTCTTCCTTCGGCCTCCTGCCGCGATAGATCAGCTTGAAGGCCGCAGGCGTGAAGAAGAAGGAAATCACCGCCGACAGCATCACGCCGCCTGCAATCGCCACCGCGAAGGGCGGCCAGAACCCGCCCCCGGCCAGGATCAGCGGCAAAAAGCCCCCGAAGGTGGTGATGGTGGTCGAGATGATGTGACGGCTTGATCCGCCCACCACGCGCGCAATGGCTTCACTGTCACCGCGCGCAGCATCGGGATCCGCTTTGAGGCCAGACAGGATGATAATGGCCGCGTTGATTGACACCCCGATGGAGCCAATCACCCCAATGATCGCATTGATGCCGAAGGGATACTGCATCACCGCGAGAGACAGCATCGACAGACCTGCCGACAGGACACAGACGACCAGCGCAATGCCCGTCAGCCGGAAAGAGTTGAAGGTCAGCACAATGGTCGCAATTGTCAGCGTGACGATCAAACCAACCGAGGCCATCAGGTTGCCCACCGTATCGGAGCGGGCATCGCTGTCCCCACCAAGCTCCATCCGGTAGCCCAGAGGCATCTCAAATCCGCGTTCCTCAAGCGACGCCAGCACCGATTGCAGCGCCTCTTCCGGTAGCACGCCCGGCACGATGAACGCCTGCACGGTGTTCACGCGTTCTCCATTACGGCGGGTGATCACACTTTCAGCGGGCTCCAGGATCGGGGTTGCCAGTTCTGAAAGCGGCACGACCGGCAATGCCCCGTCAGAGGCCAAGACGCTCGCGTTTGGAATAAGGATGGGCAGATCACTAACCTCGGTCAGATCGCTGCGGAGACCCCCACCGAGGCGGACGCGAACGGGAAGCTGGTCTGTGCCCTCCACAAGGCTGCCGCCGGTCACACCGACCAACCCTGCCTCCAACTGGGCTGCCACATCCGTCAGGTTGAGCCCCAGAAGCCGGGCTGCGGTCTCGTCGATCTCATAGCGCAGTTGCGGCGCGCCGCTGACCACTCCGGCGCGGACCTGCGTGACCAACGGCAGGTTCGCCATCAGTGACCGCGCCTCATCTCCCAGCGCGCGAAGAACCTCAAGATCAGGGCCCACCAGACGGACTTCAATCGGGGCAGCGACGGGTGGCCCCTGCACCAGATCGCGGACGATAATGCGCGCCTGCGGATATTGCTGATCCAAGGTGCCCTGCAAAACGCCGACGATGCGCGCGGCATCCTCTGCCGTCTGGGTCTTGATCATGGCCTGAGCGTAGGCCGGTTCTGCCGACCGGCCCCCGGTGATGTTGTAGTAGAACGCAGGTCCGGACTGGCCAACGGACCAATAGACGCGATCAATGCCGTCCTTTTCAGCCAGAAGCGTGTCGATCTCCTGCGCCACAGCGGCCGTTTCATTGATTGCGGTACCCGGCGGCATATCGATTTCGATGTAGAATTGATCCCGTTCAACACCGGGGAAGAATTGCGCGGTCAGTGTGGGGAAGGCCGCAAACCCCAGCACCGGCAGGATGAGAGACAGCGCGATGGAGCGCACCGGATTGCGGACCGACCAGGCCAAGAGCCGCGCAAAGCCACGACCCAGCAGCGGCCATTGCAGCCCTGCAGGTTTGCCCCCTTTGAGAAACCATCCGGCCAGCGCGGGTGTGACCGTCAACGCTACGAACAGTGACCAGACCAGCATCAAGACCACCGCGATGGCGATGGAGCCCACGAAATCCCCAGCGGGACCGGGCAGCAGGATCATCGGGGTAAAGGAGAGCGCGGTCGTGACGGTTGAGGCAAGCAAGGGGGCTGCCAGCCGCGACGTCGCCTCGCCCACAGCGGCGGCGCGTTCCATCCCGCGCCCCAGCCGCTGGCGCACCTCGTCCACCATCACAATGGCCGCGTCCACCAGCAGACCCAAAGCCACGATGAGACCGGTCACTGACATCTGGTGAATCGGCAGCCCGATGAAGTTCATGCTGGCCAATGTGGCCAAAGACACAACCGGCAAAACCACCGCGACAATCGCTGCCGCGCGGAACCCGAGCGTGACAAAAAGCACCGCAACCACCAGCGCGATGCCGATTGCCATATTCGTTCCAACCTCGGCCAGCCGGTCGGCCGTGTAGGTGCTCTGATCAAACATCAGCGTTTCGCTGATGCCAACAGGGATCGCCTGCTCACCCGCAGCCAGTTCTTCTCGGACGAAGGACATCCACCGGTCAATCTGCACACCGTCTTGCGCCAATACGCCGATCAGCACAGCGGGCCGCCCGTTCGCTATTGACAGTTCCTGTGCCGGTTCGCGCATGCCGCGCGTGATGGTGGCGATGTCCGACAAGGTAACCGTTGCGCCCTCGGCATTCTGCCGCAGGACAACCTGACCCAACCGGTCCAATGCTTCAATCGCGCCAGAGATGTTGATGGTCATGTCAACGTCGCTGCTTTGCAGCCGACCGGCCTGCACCTTGCCATCCGCCGCGGTGATCAGCCTTGAGATATCCTGCGCGGTCAGACCAAGTGACGCCGCAGCAACCGGATCAACCGCCACCAGCACTTCGTCTTCAGGCTCTCCAAATAGATCGACGGCACGGGTCGATGGAATGGACCGCAACCGGTCGCCCAACGCATCCGCATGAGCCCGCACGATGGTGAGCGGGACATCATCATGATCCGCACTGACCGCGACAACCGCGGAGTAAGCCGAAATGCCTTCAGCATTGAAGTCGGGGGGCTGCACACCTGCGGGGAAATTGCGCCGCGCGGCCTCAACAGCATCGCGCGCTTCGGACCAGACCTGCTCAATCGTTGCGGCATCAAGCGTCTGAAGCAGTTCGACTGAAACGACAGAGACACCGGAACGGGACACGGAGGTGATCACATCCACCTCGGCAATTGTGCGCAGCTCATCCTCAATTTCTGCTGTGACGAGGGTCTCCACACGCGCCGGGTCCGCGCCGGGAAACTGGGTTGTCACAGTGGCGAAAAGGTTCGTGATTGTCGGGTCTTCCTGTCGCCCCAGCGACAGGAAAGAAGATAACCCGGCAGAGATCAGCACCAGCAGGATCAGCGCTACGAGGCGCGGCTGGCGAAAGGTGAGCGTCCCCATTTGCTCTACTCCCCTGCGGTCAGGATGGTGACTTCCTGCCCGGGCACGACCCGATGCGCACCACTGCGGATCAGCGTCGCCCCTTCGGCAAAGCTGCCACGGACAAAGGCCCGGTCGGTCTCGGCGTGCAGAAGCTCGGCGGCAGCCGTACGCACCGTGCCGTCTTCGACCACAAGCACGTTCCAGATGCTGCCGGACCCCTCTTGAAGGGCATCCACGGGCACCCATGTGCCGCGGGCGGCGATCTGCATGTCAATGCTGAGCGTCGCTGTCTGACCGAACGTCGGGGCGTCATCGGTATCAAGCGCAAAAAGAGCCGTGCGCGTGCGGGTCACCGGATCGATATCCGGACGCATGCGCCGCAATTCCGCCGGATAGATGACCCCTTCGATATCGATCTTTGCATCAGCAAGTGCCTCGGGCGACAAATCCAGCGGCAGTCCAATCCGTACAATCGGCTCACTTGTTTCGATTAGGCTCAGCACCGGTTGTCCCGCGCTCAGCGTTTCAGTGATGTCAGCGGATTGAGCGCCCACGCGACCGTCAAAAGGCGCACGTATTTCCGATTTCTGCATGTTGATGTCGACAGACGCGATGCCTGCGTCAATCTCAGCGATGCGGGCGACAAGTTCGTCACGGGTCGCACGGGCCTGATCAAGCGTTTCCTGACTGGAGAAACCCTGCCCCTGCAGTTCTGTTGCGCGCAACAACCGGCTTTCTGCAAACTCAAGCTGCGCGTCGGTTGCCTTGCGAGAAGCCTCAAGCCGCGCCCGCTCTGCCTGCAACAAGGCCGTATCGAGCCGTGCAATGACCTGACCCTGTGTTACCGGGTCCCCCTCATCCGCCGTCAGCTCGGCCAGTTTCCCACCAAGCTCAAACGAAAGGGTGGCTTCAGTGCCTGCCTCGACCTGCCCGATAAAGCGTCGCGGGATCGTATAGCTTTCCTCCACCTGCATGACGTCGACTGCAACGGGGATAAGTTCTGCTGCTTGCGGCGCGGGTACGGCCTGCGCGCGATCATTGAGAAACCCGGTGCCGATGGCAACCACGGCTCCTGCAATGCCAATGGTGATCAGGGTTCCGACCAATGTCAGGCCACGCCGGAGGATCGTTGGTTTCGCTTGAGTTTCCATCTTGGCACCTCTTTCAATGTTAGAGCATCTAACATATGTTAGTGCTTCTCACTTTGACAAGAGGTACGTTGTCTGAAAAAGAATGGATCATGAAAAAAGTTGAAAATATGAAAAAAAAGCAAGCGTATCACCACGGCGATCTACGCGCGCAATTGATTGAGGCGACACGCGCCTTGGTTGAGGAGAAAGGGCCCGATCACTTTTCGGTTTCGGAGGCCTGCAGGCGTGCGGGCGTATCCACTGCGGCTCCTTATAAGCATTTCAAAGACAAGACAGAAATGCTGCGCGAAGTGGCGATTGCAGGCATGACCCGGCAGTCCGAAATGATGATGGAAGAGGTGGCACCCCTTCCGGAAGGTTCTCGTGCGCGGATCGTGGCCCTTGGTCGGGTTTACATCGACTTTGCCACAACAGAACCGGGTGTGTTTCGGCTGATGTTTGCCAGGGCCGATGACAGCGAAGAGAATGCCAAGTTGCTGGCGTTGGGGGATTCCAAGTACGAATTTGTGCAGATGGAGGTCGCGAAATGTCGCGGCAGCACGGTGATTGAGGAGGAGGACCGGAAAAAGGCCTTCATGCTATGGAGCTTTGTCCACGGCATCTCTTTCCTGAGTATTGATGGCAAACTGGTCGACGGGAAAGTACCCGTCGATCTGGACGTCCTGCTTAACGATGTGGCCGAACGGATCGTGCCAGAGGCGTCGTAAGGGCCGTAACCTGAGAAAGGCCATTTCGGTCAGCGCCCGACGTTGTTCCGCTGCCGCGTCGGATCTCCGATTTCGTACCGACACCCATGAGCCAGAGACGAAAGTCCGTGAAGCTGGCTCGTGCCGCAAGACGGCGTGCAAGCAGGTTCCAGATCGATACAGTGGCTGACAGGATTGGGAGCAGCGACGTCAAGGGTTCAGACCTCTAGGCAAGTTCACCACCGCCTGCTAGCTTTCCCGTAATGCCATTTCCAGAATACGTCTTCCGACACACCCCATCCCTACGCGGCCGGATCACACCGCCTGACGAATCCGAAATGCGGTTCGGGCTGGACCGCTTTGATGAACTTGATGTTCAGGCAGCCGAGGAAAACTGGCCGCCCGGATGGCGGATGGACCATGATGCACGCGAAGCCAACCGGCAGGCGGTGCTCTCGGGGCGGTTTGATCAGGATCTGTGGATCTTTGCCTATGGTTCTTTGATCTGGGACCCCGCCGTTCAGGTCGATGAGTACCGCTATGGCTCCCTGCCGGGATGGCATCGCAGCTTCTGCATGAAGCTCGAAGGCGGGCGCGGCACACATGAGCGGCCCGGACTGATGGCGGCACTGGATCAAGGCGGGCATTGCGACGGCGTGGTCTTTCGTGTCGCCGCCCAGAAAATCGACCACGAGACCCAGTACATGTGGCGACGCGAGATGTTTTCCGGAACCTACCGGCCCACCTTTATGGAAGTTGCCACGCCACAGGGCACCGTGGAAGCGCTGGTCTTTCTGATGGATCAGTCTAACCCCAAGTACACCCCCCATTTGACCGAAGATGAAGCCGCGCGCATCATCGCGCATGCCGAAGGGAACCTGGGCCCCAACTTCACCTATCTGGATTCGCTGGTGCGGCATCTTGATGAGCTTGGGATCATCGATGAAGAGATGCGCCGCTTGCACGCCAAAGCCGCAGCTTACCGCGACATCGGTCGCTAGGGTCGTTCGGATCGACAGCGGATGCCAGCTTCAGCAGAACTTTGCGCAGGTTTCAAACGGACGCAGAGGGATGACCATCTTCCCTGGACCGCGCGCCAAGAACCAAGTTCCTTAGCAGTATGTTGCGGCCTGAATGCTCGTACCGTCTATGCCAGACAAGATCGTAGCAGATAGGCGGCAATGAGATTGGCGGAGGGCACTTGGCGAGACCGCCATAGACTGCACCGCCCAGCCGTTCAGGCATCGTTGCGATGATGTCGGTGCCTTTTATCAGGTCACCCAGCATGGAGGCCGTAGGCGCGACAAGGACCACGTTCCTTTTGAGCCCCAAACCCTCAAGCGCGATTTCCACCTGGCTTTGTACGCCGCCACCAAAATTGACCACCCCATGTTTGGCTTCGACATAGTCTTCGGCACTCGTGAGCGGCCCGCGGTGCCGGGGGTCATAGAAGACGGCGAGCGCCTCCGAATCGTATGTGCAGTGGTTCAGTGCCGCAGGATAGCGCCCCCCGGAAACCGTGATCGCCAGTTCGGCTTCGCCGCTTGTCAGGATTTCAGTGAGTCTGTTCCGTGGGGCCAAACGATGCAGTTCAAAGCGGGATTGGGGGGCCACCTCCAACGCCTTACTGTGGAGCCTGCGCATGTCCTGCAGCAGCGCTGGCGTGGAAATGGCGATTGCGATGGGACGCGTGTCTTCGGAAATGTCATAGCTGCTTGGCGCAACAAGCCCTTCGATGTCCGCGATGATCTGCTGAACCCTTGGCAGGATTGTCAGCGCCGTGTCTGTCGGGGTGATGCCGCGCCCGGACTTTACAAAAAGCGGATCACCCACCGCGCTGCGGACTTTTTCGATCGTGTGGCTGATCGTGGATTGATTAACCTCAAAAATCCCGGCCGTCTGACTGACTGACTGGGTTTCACAAACAGAGACGAACACCCGAAGGGCGTGCGCATCCAGTCGGAATAGATCGGGATTTTGCATAGGTTTCCGCGCACCAATCGATTGATTGGGGACTATTGCTCAAATTATTAGTAAATGAAAGTCACCTTTTCTGAGTCGCCCATGTCCAACCCCCAGTCTCGCCAAGCCTACCTCGAGAAAGAGTTCGTTGCGGTTCAAATGCTTCTTCAAGCAGCCGAACAATGTGCTCAGGACATGGGCGCTTCGGAACTTGCACAGATCATACAGACCGCGAAAAGCGCGACCGATGCCGAGATCGAAAACCTGACCGCATTCGTGGATACCGGGGTGCTGCAATAGTATCCCGGAGTGGCTGACCAGACAGCTTGCTCAAGCCCAGAAAATCGGAGCTGCTTCAATAAACCACTGCCAAATCATCCGCAGCAGCATGCGGGGCGAGTGTTGACGCGTGTCAGAAGGAGAAAAGACACTGCCGCCGTCCGCAGCCTGAACAGATCTTTACCTGCCTTAGGTGAGTTAAAAACATCAAAGATATCTGACAGGTACCTGGTTTGATGCCTTGAACATCCAGAGCTTGCCCCCGATATCATATGGGCCTGGGCACGAGAAAAACTTGTCCACCGCCAGATGAACCACTTACAAGAGGAAATCACCTCAGATGCTGCATTGCGACGAATGCGGGCCCGCTAACGCCGCGCGTGTCCTGTTTCTGCACCCGGGTGGTTACACCAGCAAGATCTGGCAACAGACCGCAGAAGACTTGCCTGAGATGCGATGCCTTATGGTTGACCTCCCCGGCCACAGCGAAAGCCAGCATGTCCCGCTCACAACACTTGAACAGGCGGCTGACGCGGTAGCTGATCTGCTTACCCACCGCTACGAAGGTGAACCTGTTCATGTCGTCGGCGTGTCTTTCGGTGCCTATGTCGGACTGATGCTCGGATTGCGGCACCCCGAACTTGTAAAGAGCGTGATGCTGAGCGGCATCCAACTGGGGCGTATCCCGAAGTCTGGACTGCTGAACGCCTTCGCGGCCGTCATGTCCCCTCTGGTGCGGCTCACCTGGTTCCGGCGGAAGTCGGCCATGGCATTCGGCATCTCTGATCCCGCGATCTACAGCCACCCCAACGGCTCTCCTGTTGTATCGCCAAAGACATTCCGGACAATCATGCGACTTGCCTCCAATTTCGATGTCGCGGACGACTTGCCGGATGTTGCTGTTCGGGTCTTGGTTACGGCGGGTTCCAAAGAGCACCCCTTGATCCTCCGGTCACTTCCAAAGTTTCAGGCGCTCATACCCGAGTGCCGCGCGGCCACCGCAACGGGTGGCGGTCACGGGTGGTGTCTGCAACAGCCAGAGCTGTTCGCAGCGACCTTGCGAAAGTGGATAGCGGACGGCGAAATCAACAATGATTTGTCGCTGGTTGAGCCCACGAGGCCAATCTGATCCGGTCGGATGCGCTCTCCGACAGACGTTTGCACCTATGCGCATCGAGACTTGTACAAAAGCCGGGTTCAACACACCTCAGCCCCCCCGATTTCCGCATTGACTGGTTTGGACGGACGAACCCGGAATGAGCGACGCCTTGGTCCCTTTGCCAGTCTGTTCTCAAGTCCCTTATCGAGACACGTTCGGAGTAGAGAACACCCGCGAAAGAGCGGACTTCAGCCCGTCTCCTGTCCGAATCCCTAGATCAAACGCCCTTTGATTTGCACCGGCGATCCGCCCTGACTCAAGCGAGGACCAGGCGTCGCCAATCTCGCAACTCATGGCGTCAAGCACGACTGCGGCGATACCCTGATCCTGTAAAGGGGCCAGCCTGCCTTGCCCGACATTGTCCTTTCCTCCTCCGGCATCGTTGAATGCCACGAAGGCAGCGCGGGCTTTGCACGCGCGCTTTGGATCATTTCCGATCAGCCCCCCATGCGATCCGGTGACGATGATGCGTCCCTCATCATTTGCCGTGATCAGTGATGCGCTGTCAGCGCAGATCACAGGTGGTGCACCAGCAACCACCTCAACTTCAAACCGCGCCTCGTTGGAGGCGGGTAAGACAGCCTCAGGTCCTGGTGCCCCCCCCAGCAAGGGCAGCGCCTTTGTCACACTCTGGCCGATGCGAAGTCCCAGGGAGGCTGCCGTCGCATTCACCGCACTGAGCACGCCGTTTGACATCGCATCTTCGGCTGACCCGATGCGTGCGGATGCACAGCTGACTGTCGCCGCGGCCATCGCCACGCGGTCCAGCGCGATGACCCCGCGCAGCCCTGCCTGATTCAGGCCAACACCAGCATCGTTAAAAACAACGGCACGTAGCCCAGCCTGCGACGCCAGCGAAGCAGCGATCATGCCGCCATGGGACCCGCAGACAGCGATTTTGCCGCGCGCCTCCGGTCCGGCGTCGGTGATGGAATCTAGCATGATGAGGTCTGAAATCACGTCCAAGGCTTAAGGCGGTTGACAGGCAGGCACAAGTAATTCCTAATATCGGAATAATAATTCCGTTATACGGATACTGGGGAGGATACAAATGAACGCGGAAGCCCCCGTCGGCTCGATTGCGCGCGCACATGCGGTCCTCAACGCAATGTCCGCTTTGCCCTCCGGTTCCAGCTTTACCGAGATCATGGCGCGCACAGACTTTTCGCGCACCACCACCCACCGGGTGTTGTCTTCTCTTCAGGATGTGCACTACGTCTACCAGGACCCCGAAACCCGGCGCTATCATATGGGCAGCGCGCTGGCGCAGCTGGCACGCCGATCCAACCAGAGCGACCTTGCCGCGCTTTGTGGACGCAGCGCCCGGCGCGTGGCGCAGGAAAGCGGCGATACGGTCTTTCTTTCTGCCCCTGAAGGTGTCGCTTCGCTTTGCGTGATGCGCGAGCTGGGCGATTTCCCGATCCGCACCCTGACGTTGGAACCGGGCGACCGCAGCCCCATCGGTGTGGGCGCAACGGGTCAGGCGCTCTTTGCGATGATGCCTGAAAACGCGCGGGAGGCCGCATTGAAGGCCAACGAGAATTGGATGGCCGACTACAATGTGACACCGACACTGGCAGAGGCATGCTACGCCGATTTTCATGACCGGGGCTATGCGCTGAATGCCAGTTTTGTCATCCCGGGGATGAGCGCCGTGGCGCTGCCCGTGCTTGGACCTGACCGGCGGGCAATCGTTGCCATCGGCATCGGTGCAATCAACGAACGAATGACGGCGGATCGGATTGAAGAAACGCTGCTGCCGCTGTTGCAGCGTGAAGTCGCCGTGCTGACCTCGCGCTTTGAGACACTGGATGCCGAGGGGCTGTTGTGACCGGTACTAACTTCGACACCCAAGCAGGGCTGGCCCGGCTGCGCATGATGGAACGCATCCGCGCGTTTGAGGAACATGCCAAGAGTGCGGCGGTGGATGAAGGGCTGGTGCTGGGCGCCATTCACCTCTGTATCGGGCAGGAGGCTGTCGCAACCGCAGTGATCGAGAATTTGGACCGCAAGGACTACATCACGTCGACACACCGGGGGCATGGCCATACGCTGGCGAAGGGGGCCGATCCTGCTGCGATGATGAAGGAGCTACTGGGCCGGGAAGGCGGCTGTTGCGGCGGCAAGGGCGGCTCCATGCACATCGCCGATTTCAACGTCGGAATGTTGGGTGCCAATGGGGTTGTCTCGGCCAACATCACCATTGCGGCGGGGGCGGCACATGGCATCAAGTTGCTCGGCAGCGACCAGATTTGCGTTTGTTTCTTTGGAGATGGCGCGGCCAACCGGGGGCCGTTTCTTGAAGGGATCAATTGGGCGGGCGTGTTTGATCTGCCAATCCTCTTCGTCTGCGAGGACAATCAATACTCCGCCTCGACCCTGACCTCCGATATGACGTCGGGCCATGTGGGTGACCGTGCCCGCGCACTGGGCCTGCATACGGTTGAGGCTGACGGAAACGACGTCACCACGCTCGCCGCCACGGCAAAGGAACTGGTCGCGCAAGTGCGCCGCAGTGGCAAGCCTGCCTTCCTGCATGCCAAGACCTACCGACTGGACGGCCACACCTATTTCGATCCGGCGACCTACCGTCCCAAGGGCGAGGCGCAGGCGGTCGCGGCAGAGCGCGATCCGATCATGCGATTGCGGGGGGCATTGCAACAGGCTGGCGTGACGGAAGACGAGATGGACGGGATCGCACAGGCGGCCAAGGCCGAGATGAAATCTGCGCTCGACGCGGCGCGAGACGCCCCTTGGCCCGCCGACGCCAGCGTATTCGATCACGTGCAAGACACCGGCTCTCCGGTGCGGGAGGCCTTCTGATGCCCGTGATGACCTACGCCGACGCGGCGAAACTGGCAATCGCGGAAGCCATGCGCGCTGATGAAAGGGTTTGGTGCGTTGGTGAAGATTTGGGACGGGGTGGCGTCTTCAAGCAGTACAGCGGGCTGGTCGAGGAATTTGGCCCCAAGCGTGTTTCCGATGCCCCTATCTCTGAAGCGGCCATCATGGGTGCGGCATTTGGCGCAGCAATGGTGGGCACGCGGCCGATTGTTGAAATGCGCTTTGCCGATTTCGCACTTTGCGCCACTGATGAGTTGGTCAATCAGATCGCCAAGGCGCGGTTCATGTTCGGGGGCCAGTCGCGCGCGCCCATGGTCATCCGCAAACCGATCGGCATGTGGCGGTCCTCCGCTGCGCAGCATTCGCAGAGCCTTGAAAGCTGGTATGTGCACACCCCGGGACTTGTCGTCATCTGCCCGGGCACGCCGCAGGACAACTATTCGATGATGAAAGCGGCCATCGCCTGCGACGACCCCGTGGTTTACCTTGAACACAAGAACATCTGGGCGTTGGAAGGCATCGTCGATACCGGGGCACCCGCTGATATTGGCAAGGCGCGGCTGCGCCGGATGGGCGATGACATCACCATCGTCAGTTGGTCCGACACCGCAAACCTTGCCGAGGCAGCTGCCGCGCAACTGGCCGAGCGAGGGATTGGCGCGGAGGTTGTTGACCTTGTCAGCCTCTGGCCCTGGGACAAGCAAGCTGTACTGGACAGTGTTGAAAAGACACGCCGCCTGATCGTCGCGCATGAAGCTGTGCAGGTGGCAGGCTTCGGGGCAGAGGTTGTGGCAACCGTGGCCGAACACGGCCCTCCGCTGCGCGCGCCCGTCAAACGGTTGGGTGCCCCCCGCTCGCTCGTCGCCTACGCCCCCAACCTGGAAGACCAGCTGCGTGTGACCGCCGACATGATCGCCGATGCCGCGTTGAAATCAATGGAGCCCGTGCCCGCATGACCACCAATCAGATGACAGGGGGCGAAGCGCTCGTCCGGATGCTGCTGGCATTCGAAGCGGGGCCGATGTTCGGGATGGGCGGATTTCAACTGTTGCCGTTCTATGATGCCGCCCGTCGATTGGGGCTGAACCATCACCTCATCAACGACGAACGCTGCGCGACGTTTGCCGCTGACGCCTATGCCAAAGTGTCAGGCCGTGTGGGGCTGGTCGATGCCACCCTTGGTCCCGGCGCCACCAATCTGGTGACAGGGCTGGTCGAGGCACTGAACGCGGGTTCTCCGATGGTGGCCATCGTCGGTGACGCGCAACGCGATCACGCGGGCAAGAATATGACACAGGAGACAGATCAAGTCGCCATTCTGCGTCCCGCCTGCAAGGCGCTTTTGCGGGTCGAAGCGGTGCACCGGATACCTGAAATCATGCGCACTGCCTTTTCCATCGCGACCAGCGGACGTCCAGGCCCGGTGGTGGTGGACGTGCCCGAAGATGTCGCGCACGGGCTTCACGGGTTTGAGGACGGTGATTTCCAGGTGGATATCGCGCACGCGTCCGCCCCCGCCCTGCGGTGCCGTCCAGAGCGCGATAGCGTGGCCCGCGCCGCAGACATGATTGCGGGTGCGCAGCGACCGATCATGCTTTGTGGTGGTGGTGTCCATCTGTCGGACGCGACAGAGGCCGTGACCACACTTGCCGAAACTTACGGCATTCCCGTCGCACATACGATGTCTGGCAAAGGCGCTATCGCCTGTACGTCAGACCTGAGTGCGGGACTTTTCGGGCGCTATGACCGGATCGCGAATGACCTGATCGCCAAGTCGGACTGCATCCTTGTTGTGGGCTGCAAATTGGGTGAAATCGCCACCAAGCGTTTCACGATCCCCTCCCCGAAGCAGACCGTCATCCACCTTGATATCGTCGCCGAGGAAATGGGCCGCACCTATGCCCCCAGCCTGAAGCTTTGGGGTGACGCGCGCGCCGGATTGCAAGACCTGCACGACGCGATGCGGGGCAAAGAAGACCAGAAAGATGGTCGCGCCGACTACCTCGCGGAGATCCCGCGCCTGATGCAGAAGTGGCACGATGAGGTCGCGGCAGAGCGGCTCTATTCCGAAGAGAGCCCCGTCAACATGGCGCGGCTCATCACCGAACTGAACAAGCACCTGCCCGATGATGGCCACCTGATTGCCGATGGTGGCTTTGCTGCCCATTGGGGCGGGTTACTCTACAACTCCAAGCGCGCGCGCCGTACCTTCGTGCCCGACCGCGGCTTTGCCTCCATCGGCTACGGCTTGCCCGGGGCCATGGGCGCACAACTGGCGGCACCGGACGCGGTCGTTGTCGGGCTGACCGGTGATGGCGGTTTCAACATGGTGCTGGGAGAGCTGGAGACAGCCCGGCGCATGAAGCTGGGCGTAAACATCATCGTCGTGAACAATGCGGCCTCCGGCTACGTCAAGGCGCTGCAGCACCTGATGTACGGCGAGGGGAACTACCAATCCTCTGATCTTGAAGAGACGGACTATGCCGCTGCGGCCAACGCAATGGGATGTCACGGCATCCGGGTGGAAGAGCCCGGCCAGCTTGAAGCGGCACTGAAAGAAGCCTTTGCCGAAAGGACCCGGCCCAGCGTCATTGACGTGATGGTCACAAGAGACCCTGCGCGCATGTTGCCTGCGGTCGATAACAGAACCCAACAGGTCAAGAAGGGCGACAGGATCGCCTGAACAAGCATTTAAAGGGAGGAAAGATAATGAAGAAGACACTGACAGGGGCCCTAGCGCTCAGCCTGATGGCAGGCGGCGTGATGGCCAAGGACATCGAAATGCAGAGCGTGTTCCCGGGCACCCTGCCGCTTTTGGGCAAACCCGCCTTCGACATCGCAGAGAAGGTCAGCATGCTCACGGGTGGCGAGGTCAATTTCGAGGCCAAGAACCCCGGCGAATTGGTTTCGACAGGCGAGGTTTGGGACGCGGTGTCGACCGGAGCCGTAGAGTCCGCCTGGTACTCCATTGGTTTTGCGGAAGGGATCATCCCGTCAGCCCCGCTTTTCACCGTCTTCCCCTTTGGCCCGGACGCCAAGGAATACACTGCGTGGTGGTACTACGGCGGCGGCAAGGAAATGTGGGATGAGATCACCGCCTCTTACGACATCAAGACCATCCACTGCGGCACCCTCGTGCCCGAAGCTTCGGGCTGGTTCCGCGAGGAAATCACCTCGGTTGCCGATCTGCAGGGCAAGAAGATGCGCTTCTTTGGCCTTGGTGCCTCTGTCATGGGCAAGCTGGGGGTCGAGGCCCAGTCGATGGGTTTGGCTGACACGATGTCAGCGCTCAACACCGGCGCCATTGACAGTGCTGAGCTGGGCTTTCCTTTCCTCGACAATCTTGTCGGCATGTACGAGCACGCCAGCCATTACTACTTCCCCGGCTGGCACCAGCAAACGTCGTTCCTGAGTGTCATCATCAACATGGACACCTGGAACGGCATCGACGCCAAGAACCAGGCGATCATCGAGACCGCCTGCGAGGCCCAGATGCTGCGCACGATGGCTGAAGGAGAGGCTGTGCAGCTAGAGCCGCTGGCCAAGATGCAGTCCGAAAACGGTGTAACGGTCCATACGTGGCCCGACGAAATACTCGCCGCTTACGAGAGCGCATGGAATGAGGTCGTCGCCGAAAAATCTGCCGAAGACGCAGATTTCAAGCGCGCATGGGACAGCATTTCGGCCTTCCGTGAGAATTATGCGGAGTGGAAGGAAATCGGATACCTGAAATAGATGGTGGCAGCACCGGGCGCGCTCTTGCCCGGTGCCCGATGCCGGAGGACCCATGGAGCGAACCGCCGATATCCTGACGCGCATCTGCGATGCTGCGGGCCGCATCGCGGCGGTGTTCATGGTCGCGCTGGTCTTTGTGATCATGTACGACGTGATCGGGCGCAAGTTCTTTGCCACCGGGTCAGTGATGATCCACGACCTGCAATGGCACATGCACGGTGTCGTGGCGATGTTTGCCTTCGGCTACACGTACACGCGCAACGCCCATGTCCGCATTGACGTAACCGCCCACCGCTACAATCCGCGCTTCCGGCTCTGGCTGGAGCTGCTGGTCGTCCTGTTCCTTGTTATCCCTTTTTTCCTACTGATCGCCTGGTACGGCTATACCTTCGCTGAACGTGCCTTTGTCCGTGGTGAAGGGGCAAATGGCGGGCGCGGCCTGCCCTATCGCTGGATTGTGAAATCGATTGTTCCGGTCTCCGCCCTTCTGACAATTGCCGGGTGCCTGGCTGTCTGCTTGCGCATCTGGGTGGTCCTGCGGAGCGGAGGGGAGACGCTGACCGACGCTTTCATCGAAAGACCCTTATGGAAACGTTGATCGAGGTCCTGCCGGGGCTGATGTTCCTTTCGCTCATCGCCGGGCTTTTCACCGCGCTTCCCGTGCCCATCGTGCTGAGCGCGATCACCCTGATCTTTGCCGTGATCGCGGTAGCGGTGGGCGAGATGCGGCTGGTCCATTTGTCGCTGATGCCAGCCCGCATCTTTGGTTCCGCCATCGACACCAAGGTGCTGGTCGCAGCCCCTATGTTCATCTTCATGGGCGTGGTGATGGAAAAGACCCGCATCGCCGAAGACTTGCTGCTGAGCCTGCAAAAGCTGATGGTCCGGGTTCCCGGCGGTCTGGCCTTGGCGGTGGTGCTGATGGGCACAATCCTTGCCGCGGCCACCGGCATCATTGGCGCATCAGTCGTTATGCTGACAGTGATGGCTTTGCCCACCATGGTGCGCTCCGGCTACTCCCCGTCGCTGGCGGCAGGGACGGTGGCCAGCGCGGGAACGCTGGGTATCCTGATCCCGCCATCGGTGATGCTGGTCTTTATGTCAGACCTGCTGACGCTGAACCTCGCCAAGGTCTTCATCGCCGCCTTCATCCCGGGCCTCTTTCTTGCCGGTGTCTACCTCGTTTATCTTGTCATACGCGCCCTCGCCAGACCGGACGAAACCCCGGCGCTTGAAGATTTTGACCGGACGGGCATGTGGCGCGAGGCGCTCGTTTCCGTCTCCTTCCCCCTGATCCTGATCATCGCGGTCCTGGGCTCCATCATTGCCGGTTGGGCCAGCCCCACCGAAGCCTCCGGTGTCGGGGCTTTTGCTGCACTTGTCCTCGGCCTGTTGCGGGGCAGGCTTTCGTTGAAAGTGCTGGGTGACGCCACCGACAGCTCCCTGCGCACCATCGCTCTGTTGTTCTTTATCTTCGCGGCTGCCACCGCTTTTTCCTACGTTTTCCGCAAGATCGGCGGCGATGAATTTATCGTGGAACTGGCACGCAGCCTGTCATTGGGCGACTGGGGCCTGCTCTTCATGATGATGCTCATGGTGTTCCTGATGGGTTTCTTTTTCGACTGGATCGAAATCACGCTGATACTGCTTCCCATCTTCGCCCCGATCGTGAATCTGATGGATCTCGGCGCGCATATCCCCAAAGCCGATCTGGTGTACTGGTTTACGATCCTTGTGGCCGTTAACCTGCAGACGTCGTTCCTCACGCCACCTTTCGGCTTTGCGCTCTTCTATCTGAAATCGGCTGCGGGAAATCAGGTGTCGATGGCGCAAATCTACCGCGGCATTATCCCCTTTGTCCTGTTGCAGGTGGCGGTACTGGGCATACTCATCTGGCAGCCATCCCTGGCCATGTGGTTGCCCAATCTTGTCCTATCCCCATGACACGGCTTGCAGGCAAACGGATCGCGGTCATCGGCGCTGGCGCCATCGGCAAGGGGTTGGGCAATGGCAAGGCAGCGGCACTCAGGTTTGCTGAAGAGGGCGCAGATGTCCTTTGCGTCGATGTCAATGAGGTGGCGGCACAGGAAACTGTAGAGCAGATCTTGCAATCAGGTGGCACGGCCAAAGCCCTAACTTTGGACGTGACGGTAAAAGACGCGGGTGAGCTCCTCCTCCACGCCATGACAGACCACTTCGGTGGTCTGGACGTGATGCACTTCAACGTCGGTCTGTCGCATCCCGGCGGGATCGAAAACGTCACCGACACCGACTGGACGCTTATCTTTGATGTGAACCTGACCTCCGCCATGCGTCTGACACGCGCGGTGGTCCCCGCCTTACGGGCTGGTGGCGGTGGAGCGATCACTTATGTTTCCTCCCTCGCCGCTGTGATGTCAGGCCCCTACGCCTATACGTCTTATGAAGTGTCGAAGGCCGCGCTCTGCCGTCTCAGCCGCTCAGTCGCGCGGGAGCACGCGGCATCGGGTATCCGGGCCAATGTCATTCTGCCCGGCATGATCGACACGCCGCACGTCGCACACTTTGTCGCCGGGGATACTGATCCGGACGCGCTTGCAGCCAAACGCGCAGCGGCAGTCCCGATGGGCCGCCAGGGCAGCGCCCTGGATGTCGCCAATGCAGCCGTCTTTCTGGCGTCAGACGAGGCCGGCTACATAACCGGTGCCGAATTGCGGGTGGATGGCGGTCTCTCGCTTTGATCGCGATTGGCGCGCGCCTGAGCAATCCTGCCCGGAAGCCGCACCCCTCACACGCTCAGGTTCAAAGGACGCAGTCGGCCTCAGGGCGACAGTCGCATTCAGCCAATCTCACCAATTGCCGCTACTCAAATGGACTTGATCGACCCACCATCGATCCGAATTTTTGACCCGGTGACATAACTTGCGCGCGCCGAGGCGAGGAAGGTCACCACGTCCGCGAATTCCTCCGGCCTGCCGTAACGGCCCGCAGGGATTGTGGCGCGCGACTTTTCTGCGACCTCGCCCACGTCGGTTCCGGTGCGTTTGGCCGCTGCGGCGTCCAATTCATCCACGCGTTCGGTATGAATGCGACCCGGCAGCACAACATTCACCGTAACGCCATCACCAGCAACCTCATTGGCTAGCGACTTTGACCAGCCAACGACAGCAGAGCGGATACCGTTCGACATCGCCAAATTCGGGATTGGCTGCTCTACCCCTGACGACGTGATGGAGATCACCCTACCCCAGCCCCTTTCCTGCATCGCGGGCAAGAGTCGGCCTGTCAGATGAAATATGTTCGCGGCCATGGCTTCGAAATGACGAAGCCAGCCTTCGCGTTCTGCTGCTCGTGCCGTTCCCGGAGGTGGACCGCCGCCATTGTTGACAATGATATCGACGCCCCCGTCTGACAAAAGCGCGTCAGCAACCGCATCCACCGACGTGATGTCGGCAAGATCAAGAGCCACAGCCTGCACGTTCTCCAGTCCTTGGGCCCAGTCGGCGATCTTGTCCCGGCTGCGCGCGGCAGCAATGACATGGGCTCCTTCCGCAGCCAGCGACTGTGCTATGGCCTTGCCCAAGCCGCGGCTTGCCCCCATGACCAAGGCGCGCCTGCCCTTCAGTTCCAGATCCATTAGCCCAGCTCCTCTAATCTTTGTTCCTGCCGCTCAATCAACCGATCAACCTCGGCACGGGCCTCTGCGGTCAGCCCTGCCCCCGGCTTGCGCAGCGCGTCATGTGCGATGATCCCGCGCTTGGAGAGCGTATACTTCCGGATTGCCAGACCCATGCCCGGCTGCATTTCGAAGCGCGCAAGCGGCAGGTAGGCGTCAAAAATGTCCTGCGCCCGATCCTGCTTGCCCGCGTTGTGATGCTCGACGACAGCCGCCATCATCTCGGGATATGCGAACCCAGTCATTGCACCGTCCGCGCCGCGCGCCATCTCTTCGGGCAGGAACAATCCTCCGTTACCGCAGAGAATGGATAGAGGCCGATCCAGCACGCCCTCACGGCGCAAGTAGCTGATCTTTTCCAGCCCCGGCCAATCTTCATGCTTGAGACAAACACAGGTCGGCAATTCGTTCACAATCCGCGCGATCACCCCGGGCGCAATCTGGACCCCTGTGGCCAACGGGAAATCCTGTAGGACGAACGGCACATCCCCGATGATTTCAGCCGCCTGCCTGAAGTAGGTGACGATCTGGTCGTCCGTGCGCAGATTTCCCGGCGGGGCAATCATGACACCCGCCGCCCCAAGGTCCATCACCATTCGTGTCAGCGCATCGATCTGCGCGAATCCGGGGGCGGAGACACCTACCACCACCGGCACGCGCCCATCTACACGCGCCAGAATACGCGCCACCACGTCACGCGATTCCTCCACCGTCAGCTTGGGCGCTTCACCCATCATGCCCAGCACCGTCAGCCCGGTCGCCCCGGCGTCGAGATAGAAGTCGACCATCCTGTCGCAGCTTTCCATGTCGATTTGCCCGTCAGGGTGAAAGGGTGTCACGGCGATCACGTAGACGCCAGCAGCGTCGGTTGTCAGTCGGGTCATGTCTTCTCCTGTCGCGTTCGTTCCAGCGCCACCCGTCCAATGGCCAGGGCGGTTGCCGCCTGGCAGGGTTCGACCACCGGCACATCGAGCGCATCTTCCAGCGCCGCGCGGAAAGCGGTCATTCCGGCGCAGCCAAGGATCAGGACATCCGCCCCATCGCCATCGCGCAAGGCTGTGCCAACCTCTTTCAGACGGGCAAAGGTGCGGTCCTCTTGGGCCAACTCCGCCACGCCCAGCTCCAGCGGACGATCACCTGCCAACCGCTCCATCACACCCATCGCACCTATATAGCGCATGTGGCGCGGGATGCTGCGCGACAGGATCGAAAGGATACCGAAGCGCTGGCCAAGGGTCATCGCAGTAAGGATCGATGCTTCGGCGATCCCGATCACGGGCCGCATGGATTGTTCGCGCATCGCCGCAAGCCCGGGGTCCGAATAACAGGCGATGACAAAGGCGCTGGCATCCTGCTCCAGCGTTGCGGCCCGCGCCAGCAGCGGCGCCACCACACCATCCACATGGGCTTGGGTTTCGATGCCGGGTGGCCCTTCGTCGAGGGTGTGGCACGCAATCGGGACGGGCGATGCTGCGCGCATCGGATCAATCGCACGGTCAATACCGTCGGTGACATGTATGCTGCTGTTGGGATTGATCACATGAATGGTCATATGCTGTGTGTCCCTCCCCAGAAACCCGATGGCAATGCCATGTCCTTCTCCCCGCCGATGCGCTTGGTCATCAACGCGGCCTGCGTGGTGGCCTCAGCCACGATCGTTCCCGGATCGATATGGACGGGTGCGCCATTCTGCAACACCATCTTGCCGCCCACCATTACGTGGGTCACATCGTTGCCATTGGCAAAACAGACCAGACGATGCACCGGCATGACAGGCGGTGCCAAGTGGGCGCGGTTGAGATCCAGTGTGACAATGTCTGCAGCCTTACCCACTTCCAAAGAACCGATCCGATCTTGCAGGCCCAAGGCTTCGGCCGCGTCAATGGTGCACATCGCCAGTGCCTTGCCGATGGGCAAAACGTCCGCATTGCGGAAATGGCGTCGGTGATAATGCATCGCCTGTTGCATGTGCCGGAACATGTCGCCTGACCGGTCGGGTGCCGTCGCATCAGAGCCCAGCGCCACGGTCGCCCCCGCTTCCATCAGCTCAATCGCCGGGCAGCGCCCCGCGATGGAGGCATTTGCCGAGGGGTTGTGTGCCACCTTGGTCCCGGTAGAGGCGATCAGCGCAACTTCATCTTCATGCAGGTCGATGCAATGGGAAAGAAGCGCATCTGGGCCCAGCAGCCCCAGCTTTTCAGCCCGCCGCACCGATCCGCGCCAATGGCCGTCCTGAGTGAAGACCAGCCCCTTTTCGCGGGAATACTCCCGCACAGCGCGCACCTGCTGGCATGCTGTCGCATAGTCCTGCGGGGTCATGTCATGCTCATGTTCGTCGCGCAGCACGGGATAAAGCATGGCGATGCGCAGCCGCCCTTCATGACTGTCATGCCAGTCCTCAACAACTGCGCGGCAAGTCTGCATTTGCTGATCGAAATCGACCTCGTACTTTTGCTGCAGATCGCCCTCCCAGGAAGCATAGGTACGCGGATGCGGCGCACGGGTGGGCCCGATGGCAACAACACTGCGCGTGCCTATCTCAGCCACGCCGCGGCAATGGGCAGCGGCGTACTCCGGCGTGTCGGTGCGCATGATCGTGTCGCCCCCACCCAAAAGCGACACACCCGTCGTCACACCAAAGCGCAACCGCTCCAACGCCGCCAAACGCGCTTCTGCATACCAAAAGTCGGGGGGCGAAACCTGGGTATAGACCTCGCCGCAGATCTCTTCCCAACGGTCCCCTTGGTGCATCCCCATTGTGCGGATCAATCCATGCCCGGCATGCGCGTGCACGTCGATCAGGCCGGGAAACACAACGTGGCCAGTCACGTCGGTAACATCGGCGGCTTCGATCTGCTCCCGCAGGTCGGCTGCAGGACCCACCGCCACGATATGGCCATCACTGACGGCCAAGGCACCATCCTCAATCACGCGGCGCGTGGCATCCATGGTGATGACAACACCACCTGTAAGGAGAGTCTCGGCTCTCATGCCTCCCCCAAGGGCGGCAGTCGGGCCGCGTCGATCACGCCATCGGCGGGCATTTCAAAGCCCGGATGTTTCCCCGCCAACCCAATCACACGCAGCGGATTGTAAAGCGTCAACCAGGCCGGATCATCCTGCAAAGCGGCATAAGCCGTGCGCCAATATACGGCGCGCGCCTCCCGATCCGGGGTGACGCGGCCTTTGTCGATCAGCGCCTCGATTTCGGCATTGGCGTAGCCTTGCCACCACGACCCGGCCACACGACTATCGATCTTTTCGTAAAGCACCCGGTAGGTGCTCATCGGGCTGGAATCAAATACGCAGAGATCGCGGATTTCCTTGCGCCGGACCATATGGGCATACTCCTCCCGCTCCGCATGAATGTGCACGTTCAGCGAAATGCCGACCTGCGCAAGCTGCGCGCCAAGGGCTTGCGTCAAACGTTCTGCCTCGTCGGGCAGCCTGGTCGGACAGTCAACTTCCAACGTCAGCCCATCGTCATAGCCGGCCTCACTGATCAATGCCCGGGCGGCATCGCGATCCGTTCTCACAGCCCGCCCCTGACCTGCGCCATAATGCTGGGGGCTGACAAACCCATGGAGGGGGTGCGCTGCTCCGTTCATCACGTCCCGCACAATCGCATCGCGATCCACCGCGAGGCTCAGGGCGCGACGCAGGCGCGCGTCTGCCAAAGGCCCGCGCGCCGCGTTCAAGAGATAAATGATCGCCACGGGGGACAAGTATTCATGCCGCCCTGCGCCCAGCACACGTGACGCCTCGAAATCGAGACCGTTGGCCACTTGCGCCGCACCCGATTCAAGCGCTTCCAGTCGGCGCAAGAGATCTGGTTCACACTTCCAGGTCAGCGTCGCATTTGCTGGCGCACCGGCAAAATGGTCTGGAACACTTTCGGCCGTGATCGCTGTCTCACCAATTCTTGAAAGACGATAAGGACCGCTGCCGATCTGCGCAGTCAAGTCCCCCGCATCAAGCGCGGCAAAGCAGCTCGGCGAAAGGATGAAGGCCTGCTCCAACACATCTAGCAAATCGGCCATCGGTTCCCGAAGCGCGACCTGCAGCGTCAGGGGGTCAACAAGCTGGAATTCAGCGTCGCCCAGATACTGCCGCCAGACTGCAGGGGCACCCAGCGTGTATCCCTTGTCCTCACGCGCCATGCGTTCAAGATTGGCTGCCACGGCCGCAGCGTCACAACGGGTGCCATCATGAAAGAGCACTTCGGGCCGGATGTGAAATGTCCAGACCCGGGCATCACTGTTGACTTCCCAGTCGCGGGCCAGATGTGGCACGAAATCCTGGCCTACGCGTCGGACCAGTGTGTCATGGATCGCATGCAACACCGTCAACTCATCTGCGGCATCCGTGCAGTCGTGCGGATCAGGCAGCCCCAACCGGGCCTGTACAATGACAGTCATGCCACCTCCCTCTCCGGTGTGTCGACCAGATGACAGGCAACTGTCTGGCCCTCGCCCACATCTTGCAAAACGGGGCGTTCCGCCGCGCAGCGGTCCCAAGCAAAGGGGCAACGGGTGCGGAAAGGACAACCTGTCGGAAGATCGAGCGCAGAGGGCACCTCACCGGTCAGAGCGATCTCTTCCACGTCCCGCTTGGCCTTGATGCTTGGCGCTGCCGAAAGGAGTGCCCGCGTGTAGGGATGACGTGGGTTGGAGAACAGGCGGTCGCGGGGCGCCTGTTCAACCATGAATCCAAGGTACATCACCCCCACCGTGTCGGCGATATGATGAACCACCGACAGATCGTGACTGATGAAGAGATACGACAGGCCAAATTCGTCCCGCAAGTCCTTCATCAGGTTGAGTATCTGCGCCTGAATCGACACGTCGAGCGCCGAGACAGGTTCATCCGCGACGATGAGCCCCGGCCTGACCGAGAGGGCGCGGGCAATCCCGATGCGCTGCCGCTGCCCGCCTGAAAACTGGTGCGGATAACGCCCTGCGTGTTCGGCATTCAATCCCACACGCGCCAGTAAGGCGGTGACCTTTTCGGGCACCGCGCGTCGTTCAGCCGCGCTGCGGCATTGCTCCAACAGCGGCTCTGCCACGATATCGCGCACCTTTTGCCGAGGATTGAGCGAGGCGTAGGGGTCTTGAAAGATCATTTGCATCTTGGCCCGCACCGGCAGCATCTGGGCAAACCCGAAGTCTGTGATGTCCTGCCCCTCAACGATCACCTTGCCACCCGTGGGTTCGTAGATGCGGGCGATGGTTTTGGCGACCGTGGACTTGCCGCAGCCGCTCTCACCGACCAGCGCCATGATCTCACCCTTGTTGATGCTCAGGCTGACGCCATTGACCGCATGCACAATTGGCCGTTCCAACCGCAAGCCGCGCCCGTCCAGACGCAAACGGTCAAGGAGACCGCCCCCAACATCAAAGTGTTTTTCGAGGTTGCGGACCTCAAGCATTGGTGCTGCATGCGCAATCATGCCTGGTCTCCGGGGAACAGGGGAAAGTGGCAGGCAGCCTCAATCGAGCCGTGCTGCGCGGCAAGCGTCGGTTCCACCTCAGCACATATTGCCTGCGCGCGCGGACAGCGGTCACGGAAGTTACAGCCTTTCGGCAGGTTTCGGATGTCCGGCACCGATCCGGGGATTTGCCGCAAACGGTCGTGCCGCGCGGTGGTATCGGGAATGCTGTCAATCAGTCCGCGGGTGTAGGGATGCGCGGGCGTTTCGATCAGTTCCCGCGTGCGCCCGCGCTCCACCACATTGCCACAGTAAAGCACCGTGATGTGATCCGCCATTTCGGACACAACCGCCAGATCATGGGTGATCAGAATCATCGACGCGCCCTTCTCGGCGATCTGGGCCCGCATCAGCTTGAGGATCTGACTCTGGATGGTCACGTCAAGGGCGGTGGTCGGCTCGTCCGCGATGATCAGCCTCGGCTGTGCCAGCATGGCAATGGCAATGACCACACGTTGACGCATCCCACCAGAAAACTGGTGTGGATAAGCCTTCAGCCGTTCTGCCGCGCGGCTGATGCCGACGCTCTCCAACATTTCGATGCAGGCCTGCCGCCGCGCATCGGCGCCAAGATCGGTGTGCAGTCGCAAAACCTCATCCATCTGCTGCCCAACGGTATGCAGCGGGTTCAGCGATGTCATGGGGTCCTGAAACACCATCGAGATGTCGCGCCCCCGGATGTCCTGCAGCCGTGCTTCATCGGCCTGGACTAGGTCTTCGCCATCCAACAGGATTTCCCCGCTCTCGATCTGACCGGGGCTGTCGATCAGGCCAAGGATGGAAAACCCCACGACGGATTTGCCCCCGCCGCTTTCGCCAACAAGGCCCATGATCTCGCCCGCGCCGATCTCGAAGCTGACACCGTTGACCGCCCGCACTGTGCCCGAAAACGTGTGGAAATACGTATGCAGATCGCGCACGGTCAGCAGTGCTGTCTTGACTTTCTGCTCCGTCATTTCAGCCTCGGGTTCAGTTCGTCACGCAGGAAATCACCAAACAGGTTGATGCCGAAGACCAGCATCATGATCGCGACGCCGGGAAAAACCGACGTCCACCAAAGCCCAGAAAAAAGGACGTCGAAGCCGTTCTTGATCAGCAGCCCCAGCGAAGGTTGCGTGATGGGCACGCCGACGCCCAGGAAACTCAAAGATGCTTCGATCAGCACAAAGGTGCCGACCTGGATCGTCGCAATCACAATCAGCGGGGTCAGCACGTTTGGCAAAACGTGTTTGCGGATGATCTTGGTGTTGCGCAGACCCGCCACGCGGGCGGCCTGCACGTATTCCTTTTGAATTTCCGACAGCGTCGATCCGCGAACGGTCCGCGCATAAACGACCCAGCCGACCGCCGTCAGGGCAATCAACACCTTGTCGACGCCGGTGCCCACGGCTGACATCAAAAACAAGGCGATCAGGATTGATGGAAAGGAAAGTTGGATATCCGCGATCCGCATGATCACACTGTCCACGATGCCTCCGTAGAAACCGGCGATCAGGCCCAGCAACGTGCCAATCACACAAGAGGCCACCATCGCCACCAGCCCAATGAAAACCGATATGCGCGCACCGTAGAGGATTGAGGCCCAGACATCCCGACCCTGACCATCCGTACCCAGCCAGAACCGAGGATCGCCCCCCTCAAGCCAGACCGGTGGTTTGTAGCTGTCCATCAGGTTCAGGTTTGCGATGTCGTAGGGGTCCTGCGCGACCAACAGCGGACCAAGAAGCACACCGAAAGCAAACAGCGCCATCAGCGCGCTGCCCACGATGGCAGAGGTGCTGCGCTTGTAATTGTGGAAGAATTCGGAAGAGAGAAAAGTGGTCATCGCGCCCTCATTTCAACGTGATGCGCGGGTCGATCATCGTATAGATGATGTCGACCAGAAAGTTGATCACGACAAAGATCAGCGCCACCAGCATCAAGTAGACTACGATTACGGGCCTGTCAGCGCGGTAGATACTGTCGATCAAGAGCTTGCCCATACCAGGCCAACTGAAAATCGTCTCCGTGATCGTTGCAAAGGCAATCAGGTCGCCCAGCTGCAAGCCAAAGATCGTCACCACCGGAATAAGGGCGTTCTTCAGCCCATGCTTGTAAAGCACATCATGACGCGTCGCGCCCTTCGCCCGCGCGAACTTCATGAAGTCCTGACGCGCGACCTCCATCATCCCGGCCCGCGTCATCCGCAGCAGGATCGCCATCGTGCCAAGGCTTAGCGTAATCGCGGGGAGGGCGATGTGGTGCCATCCGTCGCTGGTCAAAAGACTGGTGCGGATGCCACCAATCTCAACCGTGTCACCCCGGCCGGAAGACGGGAAGACGCCCCAAGTCACGGCAAAGAGATAGATCAGCACCATGCCGACCCAGAAGCCGGGCAACGAAATACCCAGAAGCGAGCCTGCCATGATGGTGCGTGCAAGACGGCCATCGGGATTGGCCCCGGCGTAGACCCCCAGCGGAATGGCGACGGCGATGGCCAGCGCCATGGCCACCAGAACCATCTCTACCGTTGCTGGCATCCGTTCCAGGATCAGCGTCATCGCGGGCTGGCGGAACACGTAGGAGCGTCCGAAATCGCCCTGCAGCAGGCTGGTCAGGAATTTCCAGTACTGCACCGGGATCGACTGATCGAGGCCCAGGAGCCGCCGTGCCTGGGCAATCTCGGCATCGGTCGCGTCGATCGGGACGACCATGAATACCGGGTCGCCGGTAAAGCTCATCATCGCGAAAACAATCAGCGAGACGACCCAGAGAACCAAAATCATCTGGATCAGGCGTTTGATCAGATACCCGAACATCGGTTGGACACGGTCTTTCGTTGGGAGAGGTCGCTAGATGCGCCCCGGCAGCTCTTGCCGCCGGAGCACTGGATCAAAGCGCGGACTTATTCCACGTCCATGTCATAGGCCCAGAGGAACTTGTCCACGCGCGGCTCAAGCATGACACCGTCGCGCACCGCATAGATGTCCTGCTCATAATGAACCGGGATCATCGGAATGTCTGCCATCAGGATCTTGGTCGCTTCCTGGAGCAGACGGTCGCGTTCCTCGATAGAAGGTGTGGCGTCCGCCTGATCGACCAGCGCATCCACTTCCGGGTTGGAATAGGAACCACGATTGACTTGGCCATACCCTTCCTTCTTGTCACGGGTATAGAAGAGTGCGCCATACATGGACCCTGCATCGCCCGCTGGCACGTCCCAACCCGACATGATGAAGCTGGAGTTTTCCGTCGGCACGCGGATGTAGCCCCAGAAGTTCGACTTCGGCATGATGTTGAGTTGCAGGTCGATGTTGATCTTGGCCAACATCGAAGCCAGCGCCTGCGCGATCTGTGCATCGTTGACGTAACGGTTGTTGGTCGCGTCCAGCGTCATTGTAAACCCATCGGCATAACCTGCTTCGGCCATCAACGCCTTCGCCTTTTCGATGTCGACAGGGTACATTTCGCGGAAGTTCATCCCATCGACATGACCGATGTGAGACGCAGGGACGTATTGATCGGATGGTGTGGCCAAACCGTTCATCACGATCTGGTTGATCGCATCCACATCGATGGCACGCGCAATGGCTTCACGCACGCGCTGGTCGGTCATCGGGTTGTCACCCTCAATGGTGGGCGATTGTTCCCGTGTGTCCATCGCCAGCACCACATTCAGCAGACTGGGACGGGTGATCACGGTAAAGCCGTCTTCTGACTTCACCCGATCAACGTCGCGTACCGCAAGATCCTGGATCACATCCACCTCGCCCGTCAGCAATGCAGCCGTCCGCGTGGCGGGGTTCGTGATGGGGCGGAAGGTCACCGTTTTGATCTTGGGTGCACCCGCCCAGTACTCATCAAATGCCTTGAGAACGAGCTTTTCTTCCTTGATCCACTCCCCCAGCATGTAAGGCCCGGTGCCCATTGGCTTGAGGTCCATCTGCTCGTCACCGGTGGCTTCGGTGTATTCCTCGTCAAGGATCAGGAGTTCGGCCAGATCATTGGGCAATACCGCATATGGCATGGGTGTCTTGATCTCGACTGTCGTATCGTCCACCGCAGTGGCTTCCGCGATGTTTGCCACCAGATCGGGACGGATCGACTCCCGCGCCTTGTTGATCGTGTAAACCACGTCTGATGCGGTAAAGGCATTGCCGTTGTGGAAGGTCACACCCTCACGCAGTTTGAAGCGCCATGTCGTCTCATCCACGTTTTCCCAGCTTTCGGCCAGTCCGGGGCCAAAGGACAGATCCGCGCTGCGCTTCACCAGCGGATCATAGAGGTGGTAGTACATGATATTGGAAGACAGCTCTTCACCCGCGAGCGGGTAGAGATGGCTTGGATCAGCCGTCAGGCCGATGGTCACGGATTTCTCATCCGCACTGGCAGCGCTGGCGGCCATCAAAACCACGCCAACGGCGCCCGCGCGCAAAAGTTTCTGGGAAATGTGTTTCATGGGAACTCCTCTGTCGGTTTTATCGTCCGGGGCGGCGGCCGCCCCAGATCTGGCTTGTGTCTTGGATAATTCAGTGACCGGGCCGGGCGGTCTGGATCTCAATCTGGTAGCCGTCAGGGTCTTCCATGGTGAAAGCCCGGATACCCAGTTCGTCGCTTTCGAAAATCTCCGACAGCGCGGACACGCCACAGGCCGCGGCCCAGCCATGCCATGCATCGACATCCTGCACCCTGACGCACAGCTGTACGGTCTTCTCCGCGGCCCAGTTCTTCATACCCCGGGCCTCATCGACGAGCCCGACATGCGCCTGCCCGCCGATCCGGTAGATTTTTGACCAGCCCTGATCGATGGCCAGCGTGAAACCCATCACGTCCTCGTAGAAGGCCATCGCCCGCGAAAGGTCGCGGTAGTACTGGAAGGTGATGGCCAGAACGACATCATCCTGCGGTCTTTGCGCGGTCATGAGAGACTCCATCCAATTCGTATGCAGATGGTATACAGAGTGAATGCCGAGTCAACAGACCTAATCCTGCCGCAGTCCAATCTGGGAAGAAAGAAACTCAGAACGGGTGATAAATGTGCGAAATGATCGATTCTCGAACGTTTGCGAGATGCAGTTTCATCGCGGCAGCCGCAGAATCAGGGTCACGCGCCGTGATTGCGTCGATGATGGCTAGATGTTCCGCACAACCCGGCTCAAAACGGTCCGGGATTGATCCCTGATCGAACATGCGCGTCTTTGTCTTGAGGCTGTCGATCATTTCGGTCAAGAGCTTGGACCCTGCCATCTTGGCGATGCGATCATGCAGCGCCATGTCCAGCGCGGTATGTGCAGCGGCATCAGGTCTTGGCCCTTCGATGAATTTCAGCAGCTTTCCACGTATTTCAGCCAATTCCGTGTCTGCTGATGTGGACTGCGCCGCCTTTCGCGCGGCTTCGCACTCCAACAGGCTGCGTGCGTGCAGGATCTCCATAATGTCCGACAGCGACACACTATTCACCACCGGTGCACCGCCAGAATGCCGTACCGCCAATCCTTCGCTGATCAGAAAGCCAATGGCCTCCCGCACTGGCGTTCGGGAAACGCCCAGTTCGTCGGCGATCTTTTTCTCGCTCAGCCGCGCACCGGGGGACAACGTGCCGTCGAGGATCATCGCCTTCAGCCGCTCAAAAGCGGTGTCGCTCAGGGTCCTCGCGGTTGCCGTCATAAACATCCTCTACGCAAATTCAGAAATCTCTTTGCTCAACCGGTATACATTGCGTATGCAAATATGCAAAACCAATTGGGAGTAACGGCCATGCAAGCGGACAAATTCGATCTCCTGATCAAAGGCGGAACCGTGGTGGCACCATCCGGCACCGGTAGGGCGGATGTCGGGATTACGCAAGGTCAAATTGCCGCCGTCGGCCCGGACCTCGACGCCAAAGCCGAGGAGGTTCTGAATGCCACGGGGCTGTTGGTCTTGCCGGGCGGTGTCGATACCCATTGCCACATCGAACAGATTTCAGGCGCCGGTCTGATGAACGCCGATACGTTCGAGACCGCAACGCGGTCAGCTGCGATGGGCGGCACAACCACGGTTGTATCTTTCGCAGCACAGCACCCCGGACAAAAAATGCGCAAGGTCGTCGCGGACTACGCGGCTCTGGCACGTAAAGGAGCGGCCATTGACCACGCCTTTCACATGATCGTTGCAGACACCTCCAACGGCAACCTCCGTGACGACATTCCATCGCTCATCGCGGAAGGGCACCGGTCAATCAAGATATTCACCACCTACGACAAGGTGCGACAGGACGACAAATCCATCCTCGACCTGATGGACCTTGCCCGGGATGCAGGCGCGTTGATCTGCATCCACGCCGAAAACGACGGCATCATCCGGAACATGACCGACAAGCTCTTGGCAGAGGGCAAGACAGCGCCGCGCTATCACGCCGCCTCTCATCCACGCGAAGCGGAAATCGAGGCGATCGACCGCATGTGTCGCTTTGCTGCCTTCACCGGTGCGCGCATCATGATCTTCCACGTCTCCACCCGCGAAGGGGCAGAGATTATCCGCAACGCACAGTCCCGCGGGGTTGCCGTGCAAGCAGAGACCTGTCCGCATTACCTTTTCATGACCGTAGATGTGCTCGACAGTGAGGACCCAGCCCGCTTCATGTGCTCTCCGCCACAGCGCTCGTCCGACGATCAGGCGGCCCTTTGGGAGGCCATCGCCGACGGCACGATCACGCTTGTCACCTCTGATCATGCACCTTACCGGATGGATGAAACCGGCAAATTCGCCAACGGTACGGACGCCCCCTTCAATCGCATTGCCAACGGCATGCCAGGACTGGAGGTGCGCCTGCCGCTGATGTTCGATGCCATGGTCAGCAAGCGGCAGATGGGCCTGGACGCATTCGCGACACTCACCGCAACCGCCCCGGCAGAGGCCTTCGGCTTGCCCCGCAAGGGTCGGATTGAGGTGGGCTTCGATGCAGACATCACCTTGTGGGACCCAACCCGCACCAAGACATACGGCGCAGACGATCTGCACGACAATGTCGGCTACAACCCCTACGAGGGTTTCAAGGTGACCGGGCTGCCCATCACCGTCCTGTCCCGCGGCACACCAATCATGCACGACAGCAAGTTCTGCGGCACACCAGGCGGAGGCCGCTGGCTGTCAATGACGGCGAGGTAGCGTTTCCGACGACGCTTTAGGGTGGCGCGTTCCGGCCGAACAGAACGCAACCGGCAAAGGCATATGACACGTCGGTCAAATGGGCCGCCTATCGGAGCCTTATGGTTTTCTCACTGGTTTGCGACGCCGTCCAAAAATCATTCCAAGGAGCCCCAGACCTCCCGCCAAAAGGGGCAATCCGGCGGGCAACGGCACAACGCTGACTGGAGCGTTACCTTCGAGACGAAATGCTCCCGTCTGATTTCTGGAGTTATCAGTTCCGGATACGACTTGGATCAAACTGCCTGACTGTCCCATCCCTACAAGCGCATTGGTGTTCAAGATACTCTCTGTCCCCTGGATGCCTATCCAATAGTCTCCTGCAGCTATGCTCCAGGATGAGATCTCCAAATATCGTTCATGAACGGCGCCATCTGAGGCCTGTCCCGGAATTACTGTGTTTCTGATGGCACTAGCAGCAAAGAGCGAATTAAAAAGCAGACTTGTCCGCGTGGTGTCGTAAATTTCGACAAATACATTCCCGGTCGCATAGGTCCGAGCGACCCAGGTCAACGACGTTAGCTCCGCAGCTTCAGACAAGCTAAAGCGATCATATACCAATAGATTGCCGCCGTTTGAATTCCATGCGCGAGCGCTCGCATTTAAAGTTGCAACGTTCCAGGAGTTCTCAAACACTGTGGCCGCCTTGCCAGGGTTGGCCGCGAGCGTGAAAATGAACACAACCAGCGCAAGAAAAGTAGCGCGTGAAATTCCACTGATGCCAAATATTGACACTTTTGTACCCCCAGATGATGCTTGCGGGTGAGATATTAACATAATTCTGGAGGCTTGCATATAAATCGTACTATGCGCCTAGCCAACTGTGTGGTCCTTCGCAGCGGGCGCGTTAGACCGGCAGTCAGTTGGCTGATGTTTTTTCGATTGATCAAACGATTTTGAAGCTACAACACCAATCTGGCCGAACGCGATACAGATAGGGTGAATGTGCGGCGAACCTGTCTAGC